>NZ_JBHTDD010000044.1:0-39827 GCF_042666615.1 Plantactinospora sp. GCM10030261 | reverse complement strand
CCTCGCCACCGACGGACACCCCGAATTCATCCCCCCACCCTGGACCGACCCAGAGCAACGACCCCGCCGCAACACCTACCACCGACGCTGCTGAGATCATCACGCCCCGCGGGCCAGCGGCCTGTCCGCTGATCGACCGGGCCACCATTACCCTGGGTCGAACGACGGCTCGGCGCCGTCGGCCCGAGCAGGACCGCGTGCCAAGTGAGGCGGGCGTGAACCTGCGGTGCGCTGGTCCGCTCCGAAGCCCGGGCGGTCCTCATCACCCTTCTGCTGCCGGCGACCCAGGCACCGCGAACGGCCGACAGTTGTACGTCGTTCGACGTACCCGACGTCATACGCAACGGCCGACGACAGGCGAGCCGGTTGGGCGTCACCCTGAGTTCCCGGGGGTGGTTGGGTGATGACCAACGGTGGAGTCGAGATCGGCGTGCTGGGCCCGCTGGACGTCCGGGTGGCCGGCCGGCGGGTGCCGGTCACCTCGCCGAAGCACCGGATCCTGCTGGCGGCGCTGGCGCTGGAGCACGGCCGGATGGTGTCGGTGGGTCGGCTGGCCGAGGCGATCTGGGATGTCCGGACGCCGGTGCGGCCACGTCGGGCGGTGCAGGTGTATGTGACCCGGTTACGGTCGCTGTTCGTCGGTGCCGGCGGCGCGTCCGTGATCGTCACGGAGTTGGACGGATACTCGGTCGACGTGCCGGCGGACCGTACCGATGTGTGTCGTTTCCAGCACTGGCTGGGGGAGGCGGATCGGGCGGCGCGCCGAGGCGATGTGGGCGGCGAGGCGGCGGCCCTGCGTCGCGCGTTGGCGCAGTGGCGGGGGGACGCACTCGCCGACGTGCCGTCCGATCTGTTGCACCGGGACCGGGCGCCGGTGTTGCATGAGCTGCGGCTGGCGGCGTTGGACCGGCGGATCGAGGCGGATCTGCGGTTGGGGAGGCACCGGGACGTCGTGGGGGAGTTGACCGAGTTGACCGGTCGGGATCCGCTGCGGGAGCGGTTCTGGCTGCACCTGATGACCGCGCTGCATCTGGGTGGGCGGCGGGTGGAGGCGCTCGCGGCGTACCACCGGGGTCGCCGGCACCTGGTTGACGAACTCGGCCTGGAGCCGGGCGCGGACCTGCAACGGATGCACGCCCGGGTCCTCACCGGAGGGCGGGCCGCCGGTGCCGGGTGAGGCCCGACTCACGGCTCGTTCCCGTCGGGGCCGGAGGGCGCAGCCGGCCGGTGTTTACTTAGCAGCCCGCTCGTCCCGGTCCTCCTGGCGTTCGTCGCCCCGGTCGTCCCGCTCCTCGGCCAGCGCGGTCTCGTGGTCGCGGACCACCTCGCCGTCGCGGATCTCGCCGCGCCACCCCTCGACCTGGTCCGGGTCGAGGACGGCCCTGGTCATCACGTGCCGGACAAAGTGCTTGAGTTCGAGCCGGACCCGGCGGCCCTGGGCCCGCCACAGGTTCCCGGTGTGCTCGAAGAAGCCCTGCGGGTGGTATTCGAGGACCACCAGGATGCGGGTCAGGTCGGGGGTCAGCTCGTGGAAGCTGACGGTGCCGTCGACATGGCCCTTCTCGCCCTTGGACTTCCAGACGATCCGCTCGTCGGGGACCTGCTCGACGACGGTGGCCTCCCAGGTGCGGTGCGACCAGAGGACCTGCGCCTTCCAGGTGGTCTTCTCGTCGCCGTCCCGGCCGACATCCTCCACCTTCTTCATGAAGCTGGGGAAGTCCTCGTACTGGGTCCACTGGTTGTAGGCGACCCGGGCCGGCACGCCGACATCGATCGACTCGATGATGTTTGTGATCTTGATCTTGCCCTTGTCCTTACTGCCCTGACCACCCTTGCCGACGGCGGCCTTGATCTTTTCCTTGGCACCGGTCAGGCCAGCGGCCAGGCCGGCCTTCATCGGCGAGGAGCCGCCGGCGAGTTTCTGCACGCCGGTGGCCGCGGCTGCGAGGTCCGGGCCGCCGCCACCCTGGGTGGCGTACTCGGTGAGCCGGCCGGTGGCCGCTCCCACCCGCTCGCTCACGGCTGTCAACGCGCGCTCGGTGGCGGCGCCGGCGAGGTTCTGCACCGCACTGGCCAAGCGGCCGGACGTGGTGCCGCCGGTCTTCGGGGTCTTCGACATGATGCTCACCTGCCTCGCCGGCGAACCGGCGCGTTCGTCGGGTCTGGGCCGGGCGCGGGCCGGCGCCGGCGCGGAGCCGGTTCCTTCTGGTACGGCTCGTCGTCGAACCCGTCGTCGGCCGGCTCGTCGCCGTGGTCCCCGGAATCGCTGGCCGGCTGGTGGTCGCGGTTGCCGGGAGCGCGCGTCTCGGCGGAGTTCCGAGCGTCGCGCTCGGCCCCGTCGGGGGTGTCCCGGTCGAGGTCGGCGCCGTCGCGGTCCGCACCGTCCCGGTCGGCGGCCCGCGTCCGCAGCGCCTCGGCTCGGCTGTGCAGCCGGTCGCTCACCGCGTCGATCCGGCTGTTCACCGCACTGACCGCCGCCGCGCGGCCAGCCTGGACGAGCGGGCCGCGCAGGTCGCCGAGGCGGCCGACGTCGGCGGCGCCGCCGAGCGAGCGCAGCAGTCCACCGGCGTTGCCGCTGAGCCGGCCGGCCGCGACGGCACCGCCGAGCACGAGGGCGGTGCGCAGCCGCTTGCGCCGCCCGAGGAGGTAACCGGTCCCGAGAATGAGCGCATAACGCGCTCCCTGCTTCATCACAGTCGGACCCACTTTCGATTGTGTGCGCCGGTGAGCGGAGCCCATCGCGGTCTCGTCACTCGACCTTTGTCGCCGAGCAACTGCTTGCCGACACGGCGTCCGGTACCCACGGTCCGGTGGCCGGAAAACATCTGTTTCCGCAGTCCACGACCCTTGGACGTGACGAACCATGCCGGAAACGGGCGGAACTGCGCCACAGGTGCCGAGACCTCTTCAAAGGAACGGCGGGGACGGGAATCACCATCTCTTCCGGCCGTTCTGGCGAGGATTCGAAGGTGCATTGTGGAAGTAACAATCAGCTGCCAGATGACGCTTGCCGCCCAGCGGTCGGACGAGCCGGCCGGACAAACATGATATTGGGGGTAGGGCCGTCAGCGCAGGCCAGACCGCAGACGGCGGCTCAGGACGCGGTGTCCGAACCCACCGGCCGCGCCGCTGGATCGAGCGGATGACGCAGACCCGGATGGTCCGCCGGCAGCGACCGCCGGATCACCCACCAGCTCACCGCGAGGGTGGCCGCTACCAGCGGCCACGACATCACCACCCGGGCACCGACCAGGGCGACCACCTGATCGGCCAGGTACAGCGGAACGAACACCAGCACCCGGGCCAGGTACTGCCCGGCCCAGATCCAGCTCGCCCGCCCGTACGCGCGTAGCAGGTCCGGATCCCGCCGCCACCGGCCGCGCTGGCCGAGCGCGGCACCGACCACCACCCCCAGCAGCGGCCAGCGCAGCACGATGCTCACCGCGAAGGCGAGTGAACTGGCCGCGTTGGAGACCACCTGGAGCAGGAAGAAGTCGACGGCCCGGCCGGTGCGCAGCGCGATCAGCGCGGCCACGCAGGTGGCGAGGAGCCCGATCAGGACCGACCGGGGACGGTGGCCGCGCCACAACCGCCAGCCGGCGACGCCGCCACCCACCACCAGCGCCGCCGCCACCCCGGCGCCGATCGACTGCCCGGCCAGCCACCAGGCCAGGCCGAACGCGACCGGCGGCAGGGTGGCGTCGATGGCGCCACGCCGGCCGCCGAGCAGGTCGGCGAGCGACTCGCCGCCGGTCCCGTCGCCCTTGGTCGCCATCCCCACACCCCTCTTCCTGAGGGCACCCTAACCAACGAACGGGATCGCCAGAAACCGCCCGGCCCGCCCTGCGCGGCGCCGGGAGGCGCGGCAGACTAGCGTGTCGGCATGCAAAGTCGGAAAACCGGATTCGTGGCTGTCTGGCTTGTGTTCTTGGCCGCTGTCCAGGTCCTGGCTTTCGCCGCCATCTGGCGGTACGCGGTGCGAACCGTCGACGGCCAGTGGCTGGACACGGTCGCACTGACCGGCAACAACATCGGCCGCCAGCACATCGAAGGGCTGATCCGCACGGTCCTCAACGCGATGTCGGTGGTGTCGCTGCTGGTGGCCACGGTGGTGATCGGGTTCATCGCCCTGATCCGTCGGCGGATCGCGCTGGCCATCCTCGCCACCCTGCTGATCGCGGGCGCGAACATCACCACCCAGGCGTTGAAATGGGTGATCGCCCGGCCCGACTTCGGTATCGACCCGGAACGGGCGGCCGCGGGCAACAGCCTGCCCAGCGGGCACACCGCGGTGGCCGCGTCGGTGGCCGTCGCGCTGGTGCTGGTGCTGCCCCGGAAGGCCCGCGTCTGGGGTGCCTTCGTCGGCGCGATCTACACCGCGCTGGCCGGCGTGGCCACGCTGTCCGCCGGCTGGCACCGACCAAGCGACGCCATCGCCTCGATGCTTGTGGTGGGGGTGTGGGCCGCGTTGGTAGGACTCGGCCTGCTGATGACCGACCGGGTGGACACCGCACCGCGATCCGCGGACGCGCACCGGGTGGCCACCGGCATACTGGTGCTCGCGGCGGTCGCGCTGTTCGCCGTCGCCTGGTTCGCCGCCGACTGGACGCTGGCGCTCAAACCCACCCCACCGGACCAGCTCAGCCGCAACCGGCTGTTGATCGCGTACGCGGGAAGCGCCGCCGGGATCGCCGGGATGGCCAGCCTGACCCTGGGTCTGGTGCTGGCCACCGTGCACCGGGTGGTTCCCCGGCTGGCCGAGTAGGAGGAAGGGCGTGGTGACGGCTGTCCGGGACGCCTTCGACGCCGAGGCGCGGCGGCTGGTGGAGGCGATGTTCTCGCTGCCCGAGGAGGAGTTCGACCGGCCCACCGGCTGCCCGCCGTGGTCGGTGCGGGAGCTGCTGGCACACGTACGGATGACGGTGGCCCGGCTGCTGGACATGCTCGCGGCGCCGGCCCCGCCGGTGGCCGAGGTGGACGCCGCCGGCTATTACGGTCCGACGAAGTTCACCGCCACCGTCGACGCCGCCCGGATCGACGGGGCGCGGGATGAGGCCGCCGCCCGGCGGACCGGCCACACCCTGGCCGTGGAGCTGGACCGGACCTGGCGGGCGGTGCGGGCGGCGCTTGCCGGCCAGCCCGCCGGACGGGTGGTGCGGACCCGGCACGGTGACCCGATGCTGCTGGATGACTTCCTGATCACCCGGGTGGTCGAGCTGGGCGTACACGGGCTGGATCTGGCGGCGGCCTTGGGTCGCGAGCCGTGGCTGACGCCGGCCGCGGCGGCGGTGATCGAGCGCCTGCTGCTCGGCGACGCGATGCCGGGCGCCGGGACCACCGCCGTTCTGGCCGACCTGGGGTGGGACCGGCTCACGTTCATCGCGAAGGCGACCGGACGGGCACCGATGAGCCCGACCGAACGGGCCGCCGTCGAGCGGGCCGGGCTGCGCTGGCTGTCGTTCGGCTGACCTCGGGGCCGATAGGGAGTGTCGCCGGCCCTGGACCAGGTCCGGAGGAGGTGGCTGTAACTCTCGACACGTCACTGATGGCCGCCGATGCATTGGTGTGTGGATCACCACACGGTTGCCGCGCTGCGGCGTCGCAGAACTGCCGTCATCTGTCGCAATAAATGGGCCGAATGTGAGAATCACCAAGCCCTTCCATTCGCGCATCCTCCCATGTGGACACCGGTTTTGATACACCGAGGTGTCTCCCGGGTTGTCAAGATCTTTTAGGTCGCCATCGGGTCGCCATTTGGATGATCTTCGCTCAATGTTCCCCGGATAGCGTCGGCCGGCACCCGCCAGTCGTGCGGGATGGATGTTCGGAACTCGGGTGGTGAAGTCTGTGGGTAGGCGATTGACCAATCGCGTCTGCGCATTGTTGGTGTTGGTTGTCGCGGCGCAACTCGTGCCCGGGGTGCCGGAGGAGTCACAGGCCGCGCGCCCAGCGGCGGCGACCACGGTGACGCCGACCCCGCCGCCGGTGGCCGTCGATCCGGCGCCGTACCTGTCGGTCGTGGACAGGGCGGGACCCACCGAGGTGGGCCGGTACGACGTTTCGACGGACACCGTGTGGGGTCCGCAGGGCTCGCCCTACATCATCCGCGGGCTGGTGGAGATCGCCGAGGGCGCGTCGCTCACCCTGCTGCCCGGCACGGTGGTCAAGCTCGACACATCCGGGAAGATCCAGGCGTACGGCCAACTCCTGTCGCTGGGCACCCCCAAGCAGCGGGTGATCTTCACGTCGCTGCGTGACGACACGGTGGTCGGCGACACCAACGGGGACGGCGCCGCCACCGCGCCGGCGCCGAAGGACTGGGACTCCATCGTCATCGTCGGCGGCGACGCGACGAGGCCGAACTATCGCCGGCCGGTCAGCTTCTTCGACCACACCGACATCAAGTACGGCGGGCAGGACGTCTCCGGTTGCACCAGCGGGGCGCTGAACCTGGGATTCACCGGCTCACGGGCGGTCGTCACCAACTCGGTATTCGTTTCCACAATGGCTGGTGTCCGCACGAACGTGGGCGCCCGCGGATTCGCCGGCATCTACAACTCGCTCTTCGAGTCCGGCAACTGTGGCATCACGGCGCGTGATGGCAACGCGGAGATTATCGGCAACACCTTCGGGTCGGCACTGACCACCGCCCTCTACGCGGAGAACGTCGAGAAGCTGCGGTTCTGGTACAACACCGCCGAGAAGCCAGTGTCGATCTTCGGCATTTTCGCCGACTCGGTCGCGCCGAGCCCACCGGACGTGGACGCGCGCTACAACGCCCTGCTGGCCGGATACAGCGTTCCACACTCGATCGCTAAGAATTTGACCGACTGGTCGGGCAACTGGTTCGGCCGGGACGCCAACGCGCCACTGCCCGCCTGCATGGATCCGACACTGGCTGCCGCCGCGAACCCGCCGGTGAAGACGACGCCGTCGACGAGCTGCCCGGCCGGCCAGGCGGCCGTCGTCGGCTACCAGGACAACGTCCTGCCGGCGCTGTCGGCATCGCCCCAGGTGCTGCCGACGGCGATCCGGGAGGCCGCCGCCCCCCGCTACGGGCCGGTCAACCTGCACAGCGGTGTGTTGACCTACCAGGCCGAGGACGTGACCGTGCAGGACGCGGGCAAGCAGGTGACCGCGACGCGCACCTTCCGGTCGGACAAGGTCGGCGGCGGGGACGCGGGCAAGGGCTGGACCAGCGCCTACTCGGAGGCACTGTCCACCGCGGGCAACCAGACCACCCTCGCCCTGCCGGACGGGACCGGGCTCGGCTTCGTGACCGACCCCAAGGCCGGCTACGCCCCCGCCCCCGGCGTGTCGGCCGGATACACCAAGGACGCGACCGGCACCACGGTCACCACGCCGGGGCAGACCAGCTACCGGTTCAACCCGGCCGGTGAACTCACCGGCCTCACCCTCGGCGACAGCGGGCACGAGATCACCGTGCAACGTGCCGGCGGCCAGGTCAGCCGGGTCACCGGCGAGTCCGGTCGATACCTGACCTACACCCGCACCGGCGGCCGGCTCGACGCGGTCACCGACCAGAGCGGTCGCGGCGTGACACTGACGTACACCGGTGAGCGACTGACCGGCGCCAAGGGCGTGGACGGCCACACCGAGACCTACCAGTACGACGGCAGTGGCCGGCTGGCCAAGGTGATTACGCCGGAGGGCCGGGTGAAGCTGGCCGCCGGTTACCGCGCGGACGGCCGGGTCGACTGGATCGAGGAGCAGGGCACCGGCCGGACCACCATCGGCTACGACGACGCCAACGGGCGCCGCACCGTCACCCGGGCCGACGGGACCGTGCTCACCCAGACGTACGACTGGGCCGGACGGCTGGTCACCGAGCGGTCCGGCGCCTCCGGCGTGCACCTGATCTACGACGGCGAGGGACGGCTGGTCTCCCGGATCACCGGCGTGCCGGCGGTGCCGATGACCGGTTACGGACCGTCGGCCCCGGCCACCCTGTACGACCGCAACGGCGACCCGGTGATGACCGTCGACGAGTACGGCGCGGAGACCGAGACCACGTTCAACTCCCGCCACCAACCGCTGGTGTCCACGTTCCACGACCAGACGAAGATCAGCCGCAGCTACGACACCGCCGGGCGGCTCGACCGGGTGGTCGATCCCAACGACAAGGTGTGGACGTACGACTTCAACGACCGGGGACAGCTCACCGTCCAGATTGACCCCCTCGGCCGGACCCGGACGCTCGGCTACGAGACCGACGGGGATCTGGGTTCGGTGACCGACGAGTCCAACGCGACCACGGTGTACGGAAACGACGCGCACGGGCTGCGAACCTCGGTCACCGACCCGTTGCAGAAGAAGACGGTGCTGGCGTACACGGCCTGGGGTGAACTGAGGCAGACAGTGAAGCCGCGCGGCGGCAAGACGACAGTCACCTTCAACCGGGACCGGCAACCGACGTCGGTGACGGACCCGCAGGACATCGTCACCTCCTACGGATACGACACCACCGGTCGACTCGACACCATCACCGACGCGGCCGGCAAGGCGACAAAGGTGGGCTACGACGCGGCCGGGCGGATCCGCACCGTCACCGACCCCCGGAACTCCGTCGTGGCGCGCAGCTACACGCCGGAGGGCTGGGTGAAGGACACCACCGACGCCCGGCAGAAGGTCACCCGCTACGCCTACGACCCGATGGGTCGGCTGATGCGCGGCACCACCGCGCTCAACCAGACCACCCAGACCCAGTACGACCGGTCCAGCCGGGTGCTCAAGCAGTGGACCCCGGACGGCGCGCTGTGGGTCAACGGCTACAACGCCATGGGTCGGCACACCTCGGTCAAGACGCCGCGCACGCACGTCTGGGCGATGGAGTACGACCCGGCGGGCAACCTGACCAAGGTCACCGACCCGCTGACCTACACCTCGCTCACCTCGTACGACGCGGTCGGTCGGGTGAAGACCACCACCGACCAGGAGAACGTCGTCACCACGTACAACTACGACGACGCCGCCCGGTCGGTCACCGTGACCGACGCCCTCGGCACGGTGGGCGTGCAGCGGTGGGACGCCGCCGGCCGACCGAAGTCGCACACCGACGGCTCGGGGATCACCACCACCTGGGGCTACGACGACGACGGCAACCGGGCCGCGCGGACCGACCCGGCCGGCACCAGCCGTGTCGAGTACAACCTGGCCGGGCAGGTCACCGCCGAGATCGACGCAAGCCTGCGCCGGACCGACACCACCTACGACACCGTCGGCCGGTTGGACACCGTGACCCATCCGGGCGGGGCCGTCGAGTCGTTCGACTTCGACGAGGTGGGCAACCTGACCAGCCACACCGACCGGACGGCGAAGGTCTGGGGTTGGAGCTACAACGCGGCCAACCTGGTCGACACGGCCACCGACCCGCGCCAGAAGGTCACCACGTACACCTACGACGACCTGGGGCGGCAGTCGTCCGTCACCGACGCGGCCGGGGTGGTGTCGAACACCGCGTACGACCCGGTGGGCCGACCGGCGGTGCGGTGGGACGCCCGGGGGGCGTCGTGGGTGACCCGGTACGACCTCAACGGTGACGTCGCGGAGGAGGTCGACCCGGCCGGGGTCACCCGGACGTACTTCAACGACAAGCTCGGCCGTCGGGAGCGGATGAAGTTCGCCGGCGACTTCTACTACACCTACGACAAGACGGGCCGGATGAAAACCGGCGACGTGCCGTACCGGCAGACCTGGGACTACGACATCCGCGGCCGAATCGACGCCGTCGGCGACGCGTACGGCAAGAAGACGACCTACGACTACGACGGTGCCGGCCGGCAGACGCTGGAGAAACTTCCCACCGGTCGCGAGACCACCTGGACCTACGACGCGGCCGGGCGACTCGACACCGCGCGGGACGGGCTGCGCAACACCAGCGCCTACGACTTCGACCCGGCCGGCCGGTTGAGCAAGATCACCCTGCCCCGGGGTGGCGTCTTCGACTACACCTACGACGCGGCGGGCCTGCTCGACACGGAGACCGATCCGGCGCGCAAGACCACCAGCTATGACTACGATCCGGTGGGCCGGTGGAAGTCCACGACGTATCCGTCGGGGCGGGTGGTGACGGCCGACTACGACCCCGCGGGGCGGCAGAACCTGGTCAAGTCGGGCGCCGAGACCCGCGAGTTCGGTTACGACGACGCCGGACGGCTCACCTCGGCGGTCACCAGCGGACGTCAGGTCACCTTCGACTACGACGACCGGGGTCTGCTGGAGAGCAGCACCGACGCGCTCGGCACCACCGGTTACGAGCATGACCTGGCGCACCGGCTCGCGGTGCGCACCCCGCCCGCCGGTGCCGCCACGACGTACGGCTACAGCACCACCAGCGGGCGGTTGAGCAGCATGCTGGGGCCGTTCAACGTCGAGTTCAGGTATGACAAGGGCGGCCAGATCGAGGACACTGTAGCGAGCGGTTACTCAGCCCCGGACGAGTACCGTGAGTACGACGACAACGGCCGGCTCACGGTCATCGACACCGGCCATGGCGATCACGCCGTCACCTACCACGACGACGGCCAGGTCAAGACGGTCACCGCGCCGACGCCGGGCGGCACCACCCCGACCACCACCACCTACACCTATGACGGCGCCGGTCGTCTGGACACGGCCGTCGGCGCCCAGGGCACCACCGTCGTCTCCAGCACCGACCACGACTGGGACGCCGACGGCAACCGCACGGCGGTGCGGACCGCCGGCAAGCCCACCATCTCCGCGAGCTACGACCTGTCGGACCGGATCACGTCGACCTCCACGGCCGGCACCCACGTCTACGACGTCGACGGGAACCTGAAGTCGACCGGCGACGGGCGCAGCTACAGCTACGGCCCGTTCGGTGAGCTGACCGGCGCCACCACACCGGCCGGCACCGTCTCGTACGGCCGGGACGCGCTCGGCCGGGTCGCGTCGCGGACGAGCGGTGGTGTCCAGCAGTCGTTCTCGTACGAGGACACGTCGGCGGACGTCTCGGCCACCCGGGTCGGTTCCGGCCCGTTCACCCAGGTCGTCCGCACGCCCACGGGGCTCCTGCTCGGCCAGAGCACCGACGGGGGGACCAGCCTCCGGACGCTGTCCAACCCGCACGGCGACGTCACCCGGCTGGTCGACGACCGCGCCGGCAAGGTCACCTGGTCGACGGGTTTCGACCCGTTCGGCACGCCGGTCGGCACAACGGGCACTGCCCCGCCAGCGCCCGTCGGGTTCCAGGCCATGTACACCGACCCGCTCACCGGGCTGGTCGACATGGGAGCCCGGCACTACGACCCCGGCACTGGACGGTTCACCCAGTCCGACACGGTCATCGGCGCGCTCGGCAACCCGATCAGCCTGAACCGCTACCTCTACGCCAACGCCGACCCGGTCAGCCTCTTCGACCCGGACGGGCACTGGCCACGCTGGCTCAACGGCCTGGCCAACGGCATCCGGGGCGCCGTCGGCGACGCGATCAACTCCCTTTCCGGCGGATGGGACAGTGTCCGGAACACGGCGGCCTCAGCC
Source organism: Plantactinospora sp. GCM10030261 (assembly GCF_042666615.1). NCBI lineage: Bacteria > Bacillati > Actinomycetota > Actinomycetes > Micromonosporales > Micromonosporaceae > Plantactinospora > Plantactinospora sp. GCM10030261. The sequence goes on along the minus strand of NZ_JBHTDD010000044.1, from coordinate 28,304 downwards.
TGGTCGGCGCGGCGGTCGATGGAAAGGTCGGCCGCGAACCTGGCCGCCGAGGTGGCCACCAACACCGCCCGCTTCTGGAACGACCACCAGCGCATCGGGGACACCGCCACCGGCGTCGCGGTCGGGGCGGCGATCGTCGGCGGCTGCGTCGCGCTCGGTGTCGCCACGGCCGGTGTCGGCGGTGCGATCTGCCTCGGCGCGGCCGTGGGCGCGGTCATCGGCGGCGCCACCTGCGACTCCCACCGCAGCGGCCTGTCCTGTGCGGGGACCGGCGCGGCGGCCGGTGGGGTCGCCGGTCTGACCGGCGGGCTGGCCGCCGGTGCCGGCGGCGGCGCGCTCGCCGTCGGGGCGGTGTCCGGGTTCACCGGGGACGCCACCGAGCAGCTCCTCAGCACCGGCACCATCGACACCCGACGGTTGGCCGGCGCCACCGTCGGCGGCGCCGTCCTCGGCAAGCTCGGCGGCAGGCTGGTGAGCGGTCGGACCGCTTCCACGGCATCGGGGGCGCGGCGACCGCTGGCGCTGCCCGCGCCGCCACGGCGGCTCGCCGTCGAGGCGTATCCGCACGCTTCCGTGCGTCCTTCCCGTGGGCCCGACCCGATGGGCACCAAACTCCAAGGCTCCAACAACCGCGACTGCGCCTCCAACAGCTTCACCGCAGGCACCCCCGTCCTCATGGCCGACGGCACCAGCAAACCCATCGAACAGATCCGACCCGGCGACAAGGTCATCGCCACCGACCCCGAAACCGGCAAACGGGCCGCCAAGCCGGTCACCGCGACCATCACTGGCGACGGCGAAAAGACCCTCATCGACATCGACGTCACCACCAGCAACGGTGACGACCATAGGACCGAACGGATCACCGCCACCGACGGGCACCCCTTCTGGATAGACACTGACGGTCAGTCCGACACCCCCGAAGGCCGGTGGATCGACGCCGCCGACCTCCGCCACGGCCAATGGCTCAAAACCTCCAACGGCCAACTTGTCAAAATCGCCGGCACCCATGCCCACACCCAACACGCAACCGTCTATAACCTCACGGTCGCCGACATCCACACGTACTATGTAATCGCCGGCAACACCCCGGTGCTCGTACACAACTGCGGTGGCGATGTCGCCCTCGGAACGCGTGCTCACGGCCTCCGAGAGTTCGCCGACGGAAACGGATACACGCATTACCTTGATTCACCTTCATGGCAGGCGGATGTGCGGGCAGCTGTAAACGATCCAAATACTCGCCTGCATATCAGACTCGACGGTTTCCGTGGTGCGACTCCGGCCGAAAAGTTCACGAATGCTTACCGGAGTGGAATGGGTGACAATTGGTATGCGACCGAGTGGGAGATGTACAAGACTGGTCTTGCGGTGCGGGTCGGTAACCGTTCTTGGGACAGTATTACGTTCTATGATGGCGGAAAGATTGTAAACTTCCCGCAGCCGCCCTTCTCAATGCCAGGAGGCTGAGTTGTCGCAGTTCATGAAGTCTTGGGATAGATCCTTCAGGTTATGGGATTACTCCATAAGTCACTCCACGCTGCTTCTGCGCTATGTCGGTAGCGGTAGTGAGGTGCCAAACCGGATCGATGTCGCATTCTTTGGAGTTCGAGCTTTCCATCTTCGGGATGACTATAGAAGTCTCAGTATCGAGAAAGCTCCAGAAGTGTTTGCGGACGGAGTTCTCGATGTAATGGTCACGGCAGGTGAACCGCTCGCAAGGTATCTGGTCAATGGCGGGCCTGACTACATCTTGGCAACGAATGTCGCATGGGAAGAGGATGACGGAGATCACCGCAGTCCATCACGTTTCGGGCCGTTGCGAGGGACGCCCTGACGGTGAAGGTCGCGAGGGGCGGTAGCGACGATCAGCGCTGGCGGCGTGCTGGTTTGTGCCCTGACGTGCGCTCCGGTTGCTATCACGATTGATGTCAGATGATCATTAACATGTAGGATCGTCGATGTCACTGCACAGGCCTATGTGCACGGGTCTGGCGGTCCGCGTAGGTGGGCGTGCGCGCGGGGCCGTAGGCCTGTAGCGCGTGCGCGCGGCCCGGCTTCGGCCGGGCCCCGCTTCTCTTGATTAGGTAAAGCAACTCTTAAGCCCAATGGCTCCGCCGGCGGCCTGGTTGCTTGGTCGGGTCTCGGAGCTGCAACGTTGCTCCTCGGGCAGTGCGGTACCGCGTGGTACGGTGTGGTGCATGACGAGGATTACACTGCGGGAGTTCCGCGATGGCGCGGGCCGGGTGCTGGACGGGGTTGAGCGCACCGGTGAGCCGGTCATCATCACCAAGTACGAACGGCCGGTGGCCGTCCTGGTCGGCATCGACGAGTGGGAGGAGATCGAGGCGTCCCGGGACCGCCGGGACGCTGCGGTGATCGCCCGCTCCCGTGCCGAGGGTCAGTTCGTGCCGCTGTCGGCGGCTCTGGAGTCGCTCGGGGTTGATCCTCGCGAGGTAGAGGCGCTGCTGGGCGACCGGGCCGGCGGTGAGGCGGCGTGAAGGTTCAGATCGACCGGGATGTGCTGGTCTGGCTGCACAAGCAGCCACGCAACGTGTTCCTGACCGTCCTGAGCGCGATCCTCGGCTTGGTCTCCGACCCTGAGCCACAGAGCTCGACCGAGATGCGCGACGGGTCGGGGCGTCGGTTGCGTGTCGGTGACTACCGGGTCCTCTACCGCATCGACGGCGACGAGTTGACCATCCACGCGGTCGGGCATCGCAAGGACGTCTACTCGTAAGCCTCCCGGGTCCGGCGGCCTTGTCTGTCTGCGATGGACTGAACGTCAAGGGGCTGTTGACCAGACGGTCGTACAACGCCGCGGTGGCGCCCTTGGACCTGGGGGCATCGCCCGGTGCCTTGGCGGCGCCGAGTCGGTTCCGGTCGGCTCGCTGTCCGCCCATCGATGATGATCCGATCCAATCGTCGCCGTCCGTCCCGTGCGTAGGCGTTGCTGTCATGCAATACGCGATGCCTTCGGTCGAAACGGATTCGACCTTAGCAATGCGCACTGGGATCCGTTCAACTTCAGTTAGCCGTAAGTAACGACTATTCATTGCTGGCAGGATGCCTGCGGGGTCACTCAACTGCATGCAAACGTGCGTTGGTGTTCCCGCAGGCTATGGCCAGTAACCTCCGGCTGGGAAGCCGGACGCGACACCTCCGGAGGGGTGTCTCCGCGACCTTCGCGGTTATCGCCCCTGAGGCTCTTCGCTGATTGGATCAGTTGCCTGACTTCTGTGGGAGTCAGGCAGCTGGCAGCAGCAACGAGTTGACCTATCTCGATGGTTGCAGGGTAGGGCTCTCGTGCGGCCGTTTCGGAATCCGGGGGAAGGTCCGCAATAACAATTAGATCAGCCGCGTCTAATTGCAGAACGGGCGCAAAATCTCGCAGGATACCATGGTTTGGTTGAAGCGTTCCTGCAAGTAGTTGATTGACAGTCGACTCGGCCCGACCAGAAGCTCGGCTGACAGTTCTGGGCGATAGTCGATGGTTCTGCATAAGGCCACGAAGAACCCTAGCGAAGTCGGCGCTCATCGCCGAATCCTATACGGGTTCAACGTTCATCTGCGGGACCAGTCGAAGCGCGGTTGTGGCTCGTCGACGTGATCGACGGTCAGCCCGTCGACACCGGGAGTACGTGCGCCCCGGTTACCGGCGACCCGGTCGAACGCCATCAGCAGCGTCGCCGGGTGGTGCACGAGGTTGAACAGGTCATCAAACCGGCGGCCGGGATCGGCCGCAGGCCAACGATGAGGTTGGCCCGCACTCCGCTACCCGCCGAACCGGACTCTCGTCCGGGCGGGCGTCGCCGTTCGAGCGGCAAGGAAGACAGCCGGTCACCGCTCGCCGGTCTGGCGCCGCAGGTGGTCCAGCACCACCGGGTCGATGCGGTCGGGCACCAGCCGTTCCTCGAGGTTCTCCACCCCGGCCCAGGAGACCAGGGCGGCGTTCAGGTCGTCACCGGCGACCGGGTGACCGGCGGCGGTCAGCCGGTCGCGGACCTCGGCGGCCAGGTCACCGGTCAGGTCGCGCAGGCTGGCCGGGTCGGGCTTGCCGAACAGCAGGGTGTGGGTCTCCAGCAGCCGGCCGAGTTCGCTGACCGGGTCGGGATGGTCGTCGACCCGCAGGTCGACCAGGACGTCGCTGCCGCCGCCGTACCCGCCGCCGGGGGAGACCACGAGCAGGGCGGCGCTCTGCCGGCCGCGGCGGTCCCCGCCGGCGCGGTCGCCGGCGGCGAGGGCCGCGAGCAGCCGGTCCGGGAACGGTCCGGCGGTGCCGGCCAGCCAGGTGTCGCGCATCGCGTCGATCACCTCGGGGCCGGTGAGGATGTTGCCCTGCGCGGCCCAGCCGTCGCCGGTCTGCCCGCCGGCCCACGGGGTGCAGCCGGCGCCGGTGTAGGTGGCGCCGTCGCCGTCGGCTCCGACCACGCCGACCTGCCGCTGGGCTCGGCCGTCGTCGGCGGCCACCAGCGCCGCGACCACGTCGGTGGCGGCGACGCCGGTACGCAGCAGGGCCAGGCCCTGGGGGCGGTAGGCGAGATTGGCGTACGACTGGGTGGCGACCGCGCCGACCCCTGACTCGGCGGCCGGCACGGCGGCGCCCACGGCGAGGAACTTGCTGGCCACCGCGACGCCGTAGGACTGGCCGTCGGGGGAGCGGGCGACGATCGAGAAGGTCACCGGCTGACCTTAAGCGACCGTGGGCTCGGACGGGTTCGGCGATTGCGGCGAAACTTTCCCCCGCATGTCGATCTGCGCGACACCCGTGCATCGGGATAGTGGTGGGGCTCGACGGAGGCCCCGAGGAAAGGGTGACCCGATGACCAGCTACCTGGTGATGATCTATGACAACGAGGCGAAGTGGGAAGCGGCCGACGACGGTGTGGCGCAGGAGAACCACCGCCGGCACGGCGCGTTCGCGGCGGCCAACGGCGGCGCGTTGCGGGGCGGAGCGCGGCTGGGCGGCAGCGAGACGGCGACGTCGATCCGGCGTACCGAGGACGGTGTCGTCACGGTGACCGACGGGACCTTCACCGAGACGAAGGAGGTGATGGGCGGTTACTACGTGATCGAGGCGGCCGACCTGGACGAGGCGTTGGAGATCGCCAAGCAGGTGCCGGCTCCGATGGGCGGGGTGGAGGTCCGCCCGATCATCCAGAGCTGACCGTGCGGAGCTGGGATGTCGCGTCACCCGTCGAGGGGGCCGTCCACCGGGCGTACGAGCAGGAGTGGGGTTACGTCCTCGCCGCCGCCGCGCGGGTGGCGGCCGACCTGGATCTCGCCGAGGACTGTGTGCAGGACGCGTACGCCCAGGCTCTCGTGCACTGGCGCAGCCACGGTGTGCCGCGCCGGCCCGGCGCGTGGTTGACCACGGTCGCCACGCGCCGGGCGCTGGAGCAGCGGCGGCGGGCGGACACGCTGCGCCGTAAGCTTCCGTTGCTGGTGCCTGACGAGGGTGTCCGGGACGAACCGGAGACGGTGTTTCCGGACGACCGGTTGCGTCTGGTGTTCACCTGCTGCCATCCGGCCCTGTCCCGGGAGGCGCAGGTCGCGCTCACCCTGCGGCTCGTGTGCGGGGTGTCGGGGGGCGAGATCGCCCGGGCGTTCCTGATCAAGGAGGCCACCGTGCAGGCCCGGATCACCCGGGCCAAGCGCAAGATCGCCGGGGCGCGGATCCCGTACCGGGTTCCGGGGCCGGCCGACCTGCCGCACCGGGTGGAGGCGGTGCTGGACGTGGTGCATCTGGTCTACACGGGCGGCCACACGGCGACGTCGGGGACGGACCTGATGCGCGCCGATCTCGCCCACCGAGGGTTGGACCTGGCCCGGATGATGCACCGCCTGCTGCCGGGGGTCGGCGAGGTCCGGGGTCTGCTGGCGTTGCTGGTGCTGACCCAGGCCCGGTCGGCGGCCCGCACCGACCGGGACGGGCGGTTGGTGTTGCTCGGTGACCAGGACCGGACGCTGTGGGACCGGGACGCGATCGGTGAAGGGTTGGAACTGGTGCGTGGCGCGTTGGCCCGGCCGCCGGCCGGTCGGTTCGCGTTGATGGCGGCGATCGCGGCCGTCCACGCCGAGGCGCCGACGTGGGTGGACACCGACTGGCCGCAGATCCTCGGCCTGTACGACCTGCTGCTGGCCCGTTGGCCGTCCCCGGTGGTGGCACTCAACCGGGCGGTGGCGGTGAGTCACGCGCACGGCACGGAGGCGGGCCTGGCCGCGATCGCGGAACTGGCCGTCGAGCCGGGGCTGGCGAGCTATCCCTATCTGGCCGCGACCCGGGCCGAACTGTTGCGTCGTGCCGGCGACCGTGCCGGCGCTGTCGTGGCGTACGAGGAGGCGTTGTTGTTGACCGACAACCAGGTGGAGGCGGACCACCTGGCTCGGCGGCTGGCCGGGTTGCGGGCCGGCCGGGGGTGAGCGGCGGCCGGCGGGCGGACGGGGTGTGGTCGCGGTGCGTGACGGTGCGACCGGACGCGGGAGCGGTCTACCGCTGTCCACCCCCGCCTGCCGAGCGCGCCACGGATTCGATGCGGGCTCGGTGGTCTGCCCACCATCGGTCGTCGTGCGGCTCCTGGTTGAGATTGTCGGGACGCATCCCGGTACGCCCGTCGAGTTGCTCGCGCAGGATGTCGGCGTGACCGGCGTGGCGAGCGGTCTCGGCGATGACGTGGACGAGCATCGTGTGCAGCGTGACGTCCGGCCGAGGCCACCACGGCACGTGCCCGGGAGCGTCGAGGTCCAACGACCGGATCGTCTCGTCGGCGTGCGCGATCGCGGCCTGGTAGGTGTCCAGAATCTCCTGACGACTCTCGGACGCGGTCACCCACAGGTCGTCGCCCTCGGCGGCGTCGTCGTCCCACCAGGGCAGATGTGGCGTGAACGGGCGGTCGAAGGTCGTCCCGAAGTACCAGGCCTCGACGATGGACAGATGCTTGACCAGGCCGAGCAGGTTGGTCCCGGTACGCGTGAGGGGTCGTCGCACGTCGTACTCCGACAGTCCTTCGGCCTTCCAGATCACGGCGTCACGGGCCGCGCTGAGGTACTTGTGTAGCTGCGGCTTCGGGTCCTCGCTCATCCGGCCTACCCTGCCCTACTCGCGCGACCGCGGTCGAGGCGGGGCGCCCGCCAGGTGCGTCGACGCGCGCACCGCCTCGGTGGCCTTCGCGCGGCCCGGCTCATCCGCCGGGCCGTGCCGGGGGTGGCGTCCCCGTACGCGACGATTGCCCACGGGGTCGGCCCCGAGGGGTCCGGCGCCGGCCCGGGTCAGCCCTTGATGAAGGCCAGCAACTCGCGGTTGATCTCGTCGGCGTGGGTCCACGGGATGCCGTGCGACCCGCCCTCGATGACGACGAGGTCACTGTTGGCGATCATCGTGGCGAGTCGCTTGCCGGTCGACTCGATGGGCAGGATCCGGTCCGCGTCGCCCTGGATGATCAGGGTCGGCACGGTGACCGCCGCCAGGTCGTGCCGGAAGTCGGTGAGCCAGGCCGGTACGCACGCCAGCGTCCCGATCGGTGAGGCGTTCACCGCGACCGCCCAGTTCGACCGGACCACCTCCTCGCTGATCCGCTTGCCGAGGGTCTGGTCGAGGTTGTAGAAGTCGGTGAGGAACGTGGTGAGGTAGGCCGGACGGTCGTCCCGGATCGCCTGCGTGATCTGGTCGAAGACGCTCTGGTCGACGCCCTCCGGATTGTCCGGCGACTTGAGCAGGTACGGCGGGACCGGCGAGATGAGTACCGCGCCGCTGATCCGGTCGGGGCCCTGCGCGCTGAGGTAGCGGACCACCTCGCCGGTGCCCATCGAGTGCCCGACCAGCACCACGTCCCGCAGGTCCAGCACGGTGATCAGTTCGGCCAGGTCGATCGCGAAGGTGTCGTAGTCGTACCCGGTGGAGGGCTGGCCGGAGCGGCCGAAGCCACGGCGGTCGTAGGTGATGACCCGGTGGCCCGAGGCGACAAGCGCGGAGACCTGTTTCTCCCAGGCGGCGCCGCTGAGCGGGAAGCCGTGGATGAGCACCACGGGCTGCCCGTAGCCGAGGTCCTCGTAGTAGAGGTCGATGGTGCCGGAGTTCTCCGCTCCGACCGACAGATACGGCATGCGTGCCCCCGAATTGTCCGTATATGAGGTGAATCCTAGCGAGCCGGTCGGAGACGCTGGGCCAAAAACGCGACGCCGATTCATTTGATCTTGCCTGTACCATCGACCGGTGCCCGCACCTCCACCGGACCTGGTCCGCCCCGACTGGCCGGCCGAGGAACTCGTGCACGGCACCGGCAATGAGGCCACCGGCGGAATCTGGCGGATCACCCGGGACGGCGGCACCGCGATCCTCAAGATCGCCACTCCGCGCCGGGCCGGCGCCGCCGCCCACCTCGCCACCAGCGACGACCCCGGGCACTGGAACTACTGGAAACGGGAAACCCTTGCCTACCGCACCGGTCTCGCGGCCACCGCGTACGCCGACGCCGGCATCCACGCCCCCGACCTGCTGGCCGCCGACGACCGCCCGGACGGCTCGATCGCCCTGTGGCTGCGGGACGTACCCGGCACCCCGGGTACCGCCTGCGGCGTCACCGAGTTGGGCGACCTCGCGTACCGGATCGGGGTCGGCCAGGCCCGCTGGCTCGGCCGCCCGCCGGCCGACGCCTGGCTGGCCCGCGACTGGCTGCGCGGCTACACGACCGCGTCCTCGGTCACCGACGAGATCGACTGGGACCATCCCGTCGCCACCGCCGCCTGGCCGGCGCGGCTGCGCGCCGACCTGCGGCAGCTCTGGGACCGCCGGTACGCCCTGCTGGCCGCCGCCGACCGGCTGCCGCGCACGTTGTGCCACCACGACGTGTGGCCGATGAACCTGATCCTCGCCGACCACGGACCGGTGCTGCTGGACTGGGCGTTCGTCGGACCTGGCGCGATCGGCGAGGACGTCGCCAACCTGACCCTCGACACGTTCCTCGACGGCCTGATCGACATCGACCTGCTCGACGACGTCACCGCCGCGGTCGCCGACGGCTACCGGCGCGGCCTCACCGACGGCCACCGGCCGGGTGCCGGCGCCGCGCCGGACCGGACGACCATCCGGTACGCCATCGCGCTCACCGGCGCCGCCAAGTATTACTGGCTCGCCCCCCGGATGCTGGCCTCGTTGCGGGACGGCAGCAGCCGGAACAACTACGACACCCGCGACCGGGTGGCGATGTTCGCCGGCCGGGCCCCGGTGCTCGACCAGATCACCCGGTGGGCCGAAGCCGCCCTGTCCTGACTGCCGACGGCCGTGCCCGGCCCGACCCGGCCGAGGGAGCGGCACGGGACCGCCCCGGCGGGATCGGTGATTTCACCGGTCCGCGACGCAGATCTTGCCGGGAGTCGGCGGGGCGGGCACCATCGGTCGATGACGAATCGTAGGGGGATGACCATTCCGTTCGGCGGCGTCCCGCTCGCCGAGCACGCCCCGATCTACGCCGCGCTGGCCGACGCCGGGTTCACCGACCTGTGGTCGTCCGAGGTCGCCGGCACCGACGCGTTCACCCCGCTGGCACTGGCCGCCGCCTGGCGCCCCGACCTGCGGCTCGGCACCGCGATCACCCCCACCTTCACCCGCGGGCCGGGCCTGCTGGCGATGACCGCCGCCGCACTGGCCGAGGCCGCACCGGGCCGATTCGCGCTCGGCATCGGCGCGTCGTCGCCGGTGGTGGTGGGGGACTGGAACGCCGTCGACTACGACCGGCCGTTCGCGCGTACCCGCGACATGCTGCGGTTCCTGCGCGCCGCGCTGGCCGGCGAGACCATCGACCGCGAGTTCGACACCTTCGCCGTACGCCGGTTCCGGCTGGAACGGCCGCCGGCCACGCCGCCGCCGCTGCTGCTGGCCGCGCTGCGACCCGGCATGCTGCGGCTGGCCGGCGCCGAGGCCGACGGGGTGATCCTCAACTGGCTGGCCGCCACCGACGTCCCCCGGGCGCTCGACGAACTCGGCGACCGGCGCGCCGGCATCGAGGTGGCCGCCCGGATCTTCGTCTGCCCCACCGAGGACGCCGGACACGCCCGCACCATCGGCCGCCGGCTCATCGCCAGCTACCTCACCGTCCCCGCGTACGCCGAGTTCCATCGCTGGTTGGGTCGCGAACCGGACCTGGGGCCGATGTGGCGGGCCTGGGCCGCCGGTGACCGGCGCGGCGCCGCCGCGGCCGTGCCGGACGCCGTGGTGGACGCGCTGGTGCTGCACGGCTCCCCGGCCGACTGCCGTGAGCAGGTCGACCGCTACGTCGAAGCCGGCGTGCGGACCCCGGTGCTCGCGCTGCTGCCCACCCCCGATCTGACCGACGGCGGACCGGCCGCGCTGCGCACCCTGATCACTGAACTCGGGACGGTGCGCTGATGCGCCTCACCGGCCGGGTCGCGGTGGTCACCGGCGCAGCGGGCGGGATCGGCGCGGCCCTGTGCCGCCGGTTCGCCGCCGAGGGTGCCGCCGGGATCCTCGTCGCCGACCTGGACGCCACGGCCGCCACGGCACTCGCCCGGGAGATCGACGCGGGCGCTGATCCGATCGACCGTGGCTCGCAGCGCCCCGGGCCGGTCGCCGTTGGCGTCGGCGTCGACGCCGCCGACGAGGCGCAGGTCGCCGCGCTGGTGGCCGACGCCGAGGCGCGGTGGGGACGGATCGACCTGTTCTGCGCCAACGCCGGCGTCACCACCGGCGCCGGACTGGAGGCCACCGACGCCGACTGGGAGCGGGCCTGGCGGGTCAACGTGCGCGCCCACGGGTACGCCGCGAACGCCGTGCTGCCCGGCATGCTGGCCCGGGGTGAGGGGTGGCTGCTGCTCACCTGTTCGGCGGCCGGTCTGCTGACCGCGGTCGGCGACGCGCCGTACACGGTCACCAAGCACGCCGCCGTCGGCTTCGCCGAATGGCTCGCCGTCACCTACGGCGACCGGGGCATCCGGGTCAGCGCGCTGTGCCCGCAGGGCGTCCGCACGCCGATGCTCGACGACGGGCTGGCCGCCGGTCACCTGGGCGCGGTGGTGACCGCCGCGTCCGGACCGGTGCTCACCCCCGAGCAGGTGGCCGACGCGGTGATCGGCGGGCTGGCCGACGAACGGTTCCTCATCCTGCCGCACCCCGAGGTGGGCGAGTACGTGCGGCGCAAGGCCGCCGACCCGGACGGGTGGCTGGCCGCCATCCGGTCCATGGTCCGCAAGCTGCGGCCGGGCTGAGTGATCGACGGTCCGTCAACGTCATCCATCACGTGGCCGAGGTCCGCGTGTCGTACCGGCGTCGTAGGGTCGGCGCTTATGACGGAGAAACAGACACACACCCTCGCGCTACCGGGCGTCGAGCTGGTCTACGACGTCCGCGGTCCGCTCCCGCCAGCCGATGGGCGTCCCGTACTGGTCATGATCGGACAGCCGATGACCGCGGAGGGCTTCGACGCGCTCGCCGCTCACTTCGCCGACCGTACCGTCGTCACCTACGATCCGCGTGGCCTGGGTCGCAGCGTTCGCACGGACGACCGCAGCGATCACACGCCGCAGCAGCAGGCCGCCGACCTGCACCTGCTGATCGAGGCGCTCGACGCCGGCCCGGTCGAGATGTTCGCCAGCAGCGGCGGTGCGGTGACCGCGCTCGAACTGGTCGCGACGCACCCCGACGATGTCGTCACGCTGGTGGCGCACGAGCCGCCGATCAACGCCGTGCTGCCCGACGCCGCGGCCGCCGAACGCGCCCGAGCGGCCTTCCACGAGGCATACCAGGCCAAGGGCGCCGGCGCCGGAATGGCCGCGTTCATCGCGATGACGTCCTGGCAGGGTGAGTTCACCGACGACTACTTCAGCCGACCCGAGCCCAACCCAGAGATGTTCGGCCTGCCCACCGAGGACGACGGCTCCCGCGACGACCCACTGCTGTCCAAGCGGTCGTGGGCGATCAGCGACTACCGTCTCGACGTGGGGGCGCTCACCGCGGCACCGACCCGGATCGTCGTCGCCGTCGGCGAAGAGTCGACGGGGACGTACACCGCGCGTACGGCCATCGGCAGCGCGGCACTGCTCGGCCAGGAAGCCACGGTCTTCCCGAGCCATCACGGCGGTTTTCTCGGCGGTCAGTTCGGTTACGCCGGCAAGCCCGAAGAGTTCGCTGCCCGGCTGCGGGAGGTCCTGGCCGCCGGCTGACCGGCCCGGTAACCCGCTCTGAGCGATGCGGACGGGTCGCGTACGACGCCAGGTGCGCGGCCGGGTCAGTCGTGACAGACCTCGTCGCCGTCGACGTCACTGGCATCACCGAGCAGGTCCCACCGGTTGCCGGCGACGTCCAGGAACACCGCGACCCGGCCGTACGGTTCGGAGCGGGGCTCACGGACGAACGAGACTCCGGCCGCCACCAGTCTCAGGTACGTGGTGTCGAAGTCGTGGACCCGGAGGAAGAACCCGACCCGCCCGGCGACCTGGTCACCGACGGCGGCGGCTTGGCGATCCCCGTCCGCGCGAGCGAGAAGAAGCCCCGTCTGGGCACCTGGCGGACGGACGACCACCCACCGCTTGGGCCGTCCGTCGGTGGTGAGCGACGGCGAGTCCTCGACGAGATCGAACCCGAGTACGTCGGTGAAGAAGGCGACAGCGGGGTCGTACTCGTGGACGACCACGGTCACCAGGTCGAGCCGCATCCCCGGCAGAGTAGCCGGTGTGCCCGTCGCCCTCCGCGCGCCGCGGCTCCGCTCGGGTGCGGGCCGCGGACGCTCGACGGCGCGGCTCCGGCATACCGTGGCGGGGTGCGCTGTCGTTTCTGTCCAAGACGGCGGCCGTGTCCGCGACCTAGCGTGGACCCGGCAACCTGGCCCAGCATGAGGAGACAGCACAATGCGTAACCTGGTCTACACCTGTTTCATGTCGCTCGACGGGGTGGTGGACTCGCCCGGCGGCGGGCCGGGGGAGGAGCACCGCAGCGCCGGGTGGGTGGTCAAGGACCTCGATTTCGTCCCGGAAGCCTGGTCGCTGAAGGGCGAGGAACTCGCCGACACGACCGCGCTGATGTTTGGCCGCCGCAGTTACGAGGTGTTCGCGCCGGTCTGGCCCGGGTCCGAGGACCACGCCGACTACAAGGACCTGCCCAAGTACGTGGTGTCGAGCACGTTGTCTGAGGATGCCCTCGTCGACGGGTGGGGGCCGACGACGATCCTGCGGTCGACCGAGGACGTCGCCGCGCTCAAGCAGGGTGAGGGCGGTGCGATCTTCATCCACGGAAGCGCGGAGCTGGCCCGGCGGTTGTCGGACGTGGACCTGATCGACCAGTACAACCTGCTTGTCTTCCCCGTGCTGCTCGGTGCCGGGACGAGCCTGTTCGGTCGAGCCGACCGGGCCAAGCAGATGTTGACGCTGCGGGAGTCGGAGAGCTACTCGAACGGGATCCTGAAGCTGGTCTACGACGTCAGACGCTGACCCAGATCGAGGGCGCTCGCCCCGCCGGCGCCCGGCGCTGGCCCAGGTCGAGGGCGATCGCGCCGCCGGCCCCCTCGCGTAGCTGCCCGGCGGTGCGTCCCACGTAGGCGCGCAGGGCGCGGGCCAGGTGCGGCTCGTCGAAGTAGTCGAGCTTGGCGACGACGTCGGCGGCCGGGTCGCCACCGGCCAGCAGCTCCGCCGCCGTGCGGGCCTGCTCGATGCGTCGGACCGCGCCCCGCGTCAACCCGGTCGCGGCGCGGAACCGGCGTTCGACGGTGCGTTCCGAGACGCGCGGGCGGTGACCTCGCAGCACCTCGACGACGAGCGGGTCACGGACCACGATCCCGGCCCGGACGAGGCCGTCGACCAGGGCCTCGGCGTCGTCGGGTCCGGGTATCTCCCACCGCGCGCCGTCGAGTCGGAACATTCGGCGCGTCGTGTCGGGAAGCCCGACGCCGCCGTCGACCAACGTGGGGACCGGCACGGTCCGTAACGAGGTGCCGACGGCGAACTCGATGCCGGTGAAGCGTGCGCCCGGCGGCACCGGCGCCGTGCCGGTCCGGGTCTCGGGGCCGGTGATGCTCGCGTAATTCTTCCCGGCCTGCTCCCAGAACACCAGGCCCCACCGCACCCCGGCGACGGACGTCATCTCGGTGACGTGCTCGCTCGTGCATGTCCACACGACGTCGACCCACGGCGAGTCGGACCGACGCGTCTCGAACCGCAGCCCCACGGGGCGAACGATACGCCGCCTCTTCACATCCGGGATTTCAGCACGTCGAACTCGCAGCCCGCCGAAGACGGGTCGAAGCCGTGTTCGATCAGCCAGCGGCTTGCCAGCAGGCTTCGCAAGGACCACCATCCGCGGATCACGTCACGGTCGACGTCGGCGCCGTAGCCGGCGATGACGTCGCTGAGGTGCTCCTCGTGTCCGAGCGTCAGGATGGCAAGGTCGAACAGGGCATCGCCCTGGGCCGCCTCTGACCAGTCAAGCACGCCGGTAATCTCGTCACCGTCGACGAACACATGGCTGATCTGCAGGTCGCCGTGCGTGAACACCGGCGTCCACGGCCGGAGCGCGGCCTCGGCAACCTCACGGTTGCGAGTGACCAGGTCAGCGGGAAGGACGCCGTTCGTCGTGAGCCAATCGCACTCGTCGTCGAGGCGCGATGTCAACGTGTCGACGTTGCGGCCGGGCCACGGCGGTAGCGGCGCGTCGTGCAACGCCCGTACGGCGGCACCCGCCGCCGCCCACGCGGCCGGCGACGCGGTCGACGGCTCGCCAAGACGGCCGAGCGCCGTGCCCGGGAGGGCGGCGAGCGCGAGCACGGGCGGCTTGCGCCACAGCACCTCCGGAGTCGGGATCGGCGCCATCGCCATCGCCTCGACCTCGACATCGGTACGTGTCTGGTCAGCGTCGATCTTCAGGAACACATTGCCGACACGCAGGGTCGTGCGCTCGGAATGGGCGACGACGACCTCGATCTCGTCCACGCCTGCCATTGTCCCGCCGATGATCACGGACGTCACCCGATTAACCGCGAGCACGCCGACCGCTCGCCGCGACGGTGCTGCCACCCTTGCTGGCGTCGCGGGCAGCCTGCTCCACCCGCTGGTGGTAGTCCACCACCATGACTCATCGGCGGCGGGCAGGGTGTCGTTGCGGCTCGGGCGGACGGCGGCTCACCCCTGGTCGAGCGTCACCGCCTGGCTGATGTAGTCGCACAGCGCGTCGCGGTCGATCCCGTCCACAGTCTTGATCTTTACGTGTCGGGTCTTCTTCCCGGTGCCTTCCAGCAGGCCATGCCGGTCGTCGAACTCGGCACCCCGGTCGAAGGCGAACGTGATGTGCGCCTTGCTCGGGCTGATCACCGCCATCGACTTGTTGCCCTTCCACGCCGGCGAGCCGTAGAGCACCACCTCCCGCGCCTGCGGTGCGTGCTCGGCCATCATGGCCCGTAACGTGGCGACGATGTCCCGGTGCTGCGGGAGCACCTTTGCCTCCACGACAGCGTCCACCTCAGGGTTACCCATGCGATGCCTCCTCCTTCGACGTGCTGTGTCGGGTGCGGGATGCCCGAGCGACCCGGCGGCTCGGGCTCACGGTGCGCGTCGGCCCACGGCCAGCAGCGCGCTGGTCGGCAACACCAGCGCACCGTCCGGTGCCAGCCGATCGACCACCAACCGGTCGTAGTGGACCTTCACCGCCGCCACCTCGGCCGGCGACAACCGGGACACCGTCCGACCCAACGCGCCGAAACCGTAAACCGGACCCTGCCACCAGCGCGCCGGATCGACCCGGAACTCCCAGTCCAGCACCCGGCAGTCCACCTCGGTCAACCCGCCGTCGCGCAGCAGTCCGGCGAACCCGGCGACCGTGCGTTCGAAGTTCTCGTCCGCGGCGACGGTAAGCAGGTCGTCCGGTTCGGTGAGGCCGGCCGCGTCCAGCACCTCGGACCACAGCCGTTGCATCGGAGACGGCGGGTGCGGCCAGACGGTCACCGCGATCCGCCCGCCGGGCCGGGCCACCCGGCCCAGTTCGGCCACGGCGGCGCGTGGTCGGCCGACATGGTTGAGCACGAAGTTGGCCACCACCGCGTCGAACGAACTATCCGGGTACGGCAGGTGGGGCAGGATGGCGTGCCGGACGTCGACCGTCGGCAGCCGCCGGGCGGCCAACTCCACCATGCTGGGTTCGGCGTCCACGGCACCGACCACGGCACCGCGCTCGACAGCCCGCGCCGCCACGGTGCCCGGACCGGTTCCCACATCCAGCACCGTCCGGCCGGCGCCGACCCCGACCGCGTCCAGCAGCTCATCCGCCGCGTACGCGCAGACGGCGGCATAGCTGTCGGCGTACGCGGCGGCTCGACCGTTCCACACCTGGCGCTCGTACGCGTCGGATGTGGTCGCCGGCCGGTCCGTGGTGGCGTCCATTCGCTGATCCTGCCACCCGGAGGACGTCTGCCGGTGCCCTCCTCATCATCCGCAGCTCTACGCGCGGCCCGCGGGGGCGTCGTCACCCGTGCGAGCAGATGATCGTCGCGTCGTCGGTGGCGACGCCGTCGCGAGCCTCGACCTCCCGGACCCGGCGGATGACCTCGCCGGGTCCGTCGGTGTCCAGCAGCCGCAGCAGGCCCGCCCAATCGGTGCGCCCGAAGGTGTCCACGAGCCGGCTCGCGCCGTTGCTCAGCAGCGCCACCCCGGTCCCGCCCGCCGCCGGGCAGTCGCCCGTGAGCGCCTCCGCCACCACCCGCGGATCGTCCTTGGCCACCCAGAACCCGCCCGGATTGTTCCGGTGACCCCGCAACTCCAGCAGCAGCCGCCGGTACTCGTCACTGTCCTCGGGAATGCCCTTCGCCCGGGCCTCGAAGGACCGGACGATGACCACCTCGCGCGCATCGTGGGCGACGAACGGCTCGCCCACCGCCCGGCCGACCAGCGCCACGGCGTCACCGAGAACCAGGTGCTCGACCCGCCCACCGGCGAACCGGAGCATCGCGACGGCCGCGAACGGGCTGCTCGGATGGGTGACGTCGCAGGTGTCCCGGTGCTCGTCGGTGACCCGCTCGATGCCCTCGGCCAGCACGCCCCGCAGGCTCGCCTCCCGGGACAGCGTACCCAGCAGGGTGCCACCGAGCCGGGACGCGTACCAGGCCACGCCGTGCCGGCAGAACCTCTCGGCGCCCGCGACACCACCCGCGCCGTCGACCAGCACCATGCCGGCCGGGACGGCACCAGCGAAGTCCTCATTGGAACGCCCGGGATGCCCCGCGTCGGTCGCCATACTCACGCGCATAACCGATCATCGCACGGGCCGGACCATGGTACGCGGGACGGGGAACTGACCGGGAGTGCCATCACCTGACCAGCCATCTGCGATCTTCTTCGAATCCCAAGGCCGCCGTCTGGTCCGAGCAGTCCGCATTGAGTCCGCAAGATGTCGACGGACGGTGGGGGAGTGCTAACCATGATCTTGCTGTCACGGGCGAGTCGGCCGAGAGCCGAGTAGACCTGACCGAACGGCAGCGGCGTGCTGCGGTTGAAGGGGAACTCCACTGTGGATTCGGGCCGGCACGTATGCTTGCGCGACACCCCACTGGCACAAGGATGTGACCGTGACAGACTCCCCGGTTAACGCCACCGGCGACCACGACGTCCGCAAGCTCGACACCGGCGTGCCGCAGACCGCCCGGATCTGGAACTACCTGCTCGGCGGAAAGGACAACTTCGCCGCCGACCGTGCGGTCGGAGACCAGATCATCACGACGCTGCCGCAGCTCGCCGAGAACGCGCGGCTGTCCCGGGCGTACCTGGTCCGGGCCGTGCGTTACCTGGCCGGTGAGGCCGGGATCCGGCAGTTCCTGGACGTCGGAACCGGTCTGCCAACCGCCGACAACACCCATGAGGTCGCGCAGTCGGTGGCGCCGGACGCCCGCATCGTGTACGTCGACAACGACCCGCTGGTGCTGGCACACGCCCGAGCCCTGCTCGTTGGCACCCCGGAGGGGGCTACCAACTACGTCGACGCCGACGTGCGTGACCCGGCCCGGATCATCGACGAGGCGTCCCGCCTGCTCGACCTGGACAAGCCGGTGGCCCTGATCCTGATGGGCATCCTCGGACACATCGAGTCCGACGAGGAGGCGAAGTCCATCATCGACGCTCTCCTGGATGGCCTGGCTCCGGGAAGTTACCTCGCGATGTACGACGGCAGTGACACGAGTGAGGCCGTCACCGAGGCGGTGCGGATCTGGAACGTCTCCGCGAACCCGAAATATCATCTCCGTAGCCCGGACCGGATCGGCGCCCTGTTCCGGGGATTGGACCTGGTCGAGCCCGGGGTGGTGTCGGTGACCCGGTGGCGTCCGGATGCCGGAGCGGTGACGGAGGAGATCGACCAGTACGGGGCCGTCGGCCGCAAGCCGTGACGCCGATCCCTTATGCGTATACCGAGGGCAGACACCCCCTGCACCGTGTCGTCATTCAGTGCTGGCCCGACCCCCCGCCGACCCGGTCCTGATCCACGGCCGGGAGGACCCGGCAGAGCGGACCGTCGGGGCATGATGCCCGCTCTGAGGTGCTCCGCGGCCGGCGTCGGCACCCGGCTCCGCTGATCCCCCTACCGGCGCCAGCGCAGCGGGCCCGGGTGGGCTGACCACCACAGTCGCCGCCACCAGGATCGGCGTTCGCGGAGGGCGGCGGTGTAGGCCAGCGCGTCATCCGCCGCCTGCCGGGCCTGGTCGGCGTCGGTGTGGTCGGGTGCGAAGGCGCTGCGGTTGACGAGGCCGGCCAGCCGGTCGACGCTCGGCGCGGCCGGGCGCATCGTCGCGTCGGGTTCTGTGGCACCGGGCCTGGCCGTGGTGGATTCGGTAGCCGGTGCGTCGACGTCGGTCGCGCCACCGCGCCGTCTCCACCGCCGTTGCGGCGGTGGTTCGGTGGCGACGGCGTGGGCGTGCGCCGCCACCTCGGTGGCCGCCAGGTCGGGTCCCGGTGGTCGGCCGGCCAGCCGCAACGCGTCGGTGACCTCCCACCAGGCGCCGGCTATCCGGTCGGCGGGACTGCCGTCGGCGAGCCGGCGTCGGGTCTGCGCCCGTCGCAACATGATCAACACGAGGAGGATGCCGGCGGCGAGGAGCAGCATCCCGCCCGCGCCGCCACCGGCCAGCACCGGCGTCGGCACACCGCGGTCGGGGGCGGCGACTGGCGGGCCGGCGCCGGTGTCCGATGGGGTCGGTTCGGCGCTCGGTGGTTCCTGGTCCGGCGTCGGTGGCGGGTCCTCCGGCTTGGGTTTGAAGTCCTCCTCGACCGGGCGTGGCTGCGTGTTGGGTCGGGGCAGTGGGTCGAAGGCGACCCAGCCCAGGTCCTCGAACAGCACCTCCGGCCAGGCGTACGCGTCACCGGCGCGGACCGGTCCGTTGCCGGTGGGGGAGGAGAATCCGACCACCACCCGCGTGGGCAGGCCCATCAGCCGGCCGAGGACCGCGTACGCGGCGGCGAACTGTTCCGAGGTGCCCTTCTGCCCGCCGCCGTTGCGTGGCCCGAAGAGGAAGAACCGCAGGTTGGGGTAGGCGTGTCCGCTCGGTGCGTCGGCGACCAGCCGGTAGTGCACGGCGAGGAACTCCTCCAGCGCGGCGGCCCGGGAGTAGGGGGCGCCGTTGTCGCTGGCGAGTTGTTCGGCAAGCGCGCGGAGCTGATCCGGGGTGCCTTCGGGTACCGCGAGCACCCGCGCCACGGCGTCTCCTGCCGGCACGTTCGCGGCGGGTAGCAGTCCGAAGTCGGGGTGTTCGCGGACCGATTCGACGTCGTAGCGCACTCCGGGTGTCAGGCCCTCCGGACGGATCAGGGTGCCGCTCCCGGGGTCGTAGGCGACCCGGGCGCCGGTGACCTGTCGGGGCGTGCTGACCGCTGGCAGTAGTTGGCCGCTCAGCCCGTCGATGACGATCTGCTGCTGGACGGTGTCCACCGTGGCCGTCGGGCTGGCCGGTGGTGTCGGCAGGATCCGGCCGGCGTTGCGGTAGGTGGCGCCGACTTTCCAGGTGACGCCGTCGTAGTCATTGAGCACGGCGAGCCGCAGCCGCAACCGGCCCTCGGCATCGGGGTCCGTGGGCTGTTCGGGGTCGGCATCGTCGCCCGGGTCGGTGCCGTCGCCGACCGGGGGGTCGGCGTCATCGTCACCCGCCGCGTCGGGGGGCGCGCCGGTGCGGGTGCTGGTCAGGTCGAACAGCTTCTGGTCGGGTTGCAACGCCCATCCGGAGATCCGGATCAGCGGGCTCTCGTCCAGGCTGTCCACCACGGGCGGCTCGACATACTTGCGGGGGTCGACCGGCGCGCCGTCCCGGCCGCCGAGCACCGGTGCGGTCACCGCGGCCAGCGCCACCACCACGGCCAGCCCGGCCGCCGCGCCCGCGGTGCGGCGCAGCCGCAGGGCGGCGCGGTCGCCCGGCGGCAGGTCGGCGACGGCGGCGTCCTCGGCCGCTGGCCGGGCGGGTACGGCGAGTCCGATGGCGGCGGCGGCCACGAACACCACGGTGGGCCAGATGGCGCGGTCGGCGTTGGGGCCGACCACGTAGAGCACCCCGGCGTAGAAGGCGGCGGCGGGTAGGTAGCTGAGCAGCACCCGGCCGGTCCGCATCGCCACCTCGGTGCCGGCGAGGCCGGTCAGCCACGCCGCGACCAGCGGCACCACCACCGTGTCGGGGGTGGGTTCGACCGGGATCATCGCGGTCAGCAGGCGGGGGATGCCGTTGCGGACGGCGTCGACGGTGATGTCGAGCAGGGCACCGGGCCGGTCGGTGTGCCGGGCGGACAGCCACATGGCCAGCGCGGTGTAGCCGACTAGTCCCGCCACCGACAGGGGCGCGACCAGCCAGGACGGTAACCGGCGGGCGGCGACGCCGACCAGCACCGACCCGGCGGCGGCACCGATCACCAGCCGGGTGAGCAGATCGTCGGCGTACACGCCGCCGAGCACCAGTCCGGCGACGCTGATGAGGACCACCAGGACGGCCGGCACGACGAGCGAACGCAGCCAGCTCACCATCGGCGTACTCCGTCCCATTCGGCGGCGAATTCGGTGCCGTCGGCGGCGTCGATGACGACGAGTCCGGGCAGGGTGGTCGGGACGTCGCCGTCGGCGCCGAAGATGCCGACCACCACCGATGGGTACGCCCCGCGCAGGGCGGTGACCCGGCCGAGGTCGGCACCGGCGCCGGGTCCGGTGAGGAAGACCAGGGTGTCGCCGAGGCGTTCCTGCCGGAGCCGGTTGGTGGTGGCGGCCAGCACACGGGACGGGTCGCCGGTGCGGCTGGTAGCCGGCCCGGCGGAGGTTCGGTGTCCGGGGGCCGGGTGCAGCGTGGCGGCGGCCAACCGGTCCAGGAACGGTCCGCTGTCGGTGCCGTCCGGTTCGGCGGTGCTGCTGACCAGGAACAGCGTCACCGGCAGCGATTCGCGGTGGGCGGCGGTGACCACCGACGCGGCGGCCTCGCAGGCCGATTCGAACGTTTCGGCGACCCCGTCGACGATCGTGGGGTGGGCGGCGGCCCGGTCGTCGAGCAGGACCACGATGCGCGGCAGGCTGGTGTCGACGTGTTCGCGGACCATCAGCTCACCGACGCGTGCGCTGGTGCGCCAGTGCACCCGGCGCAGTTCGTCACCGACGACGTACTCGCGCAGGGCGTCGAAGGTGATGGAGCCGTGCGGCACGGCGTCGACCCGGCCGTCCATGCTGCGGCTGACGCCGGCGGGCACGGCGCCGAGCGGGTGGATCCGCGGATGCACCCACACGTCGGCGATGCCGCCGCAGGAGCGGGCCAGGGTGACCAGTCCCAGGGCGTCGCGGGAGGTGATCCGTAGCGGCCCGATCGCGATGACGCCGCGGCGGGTGGTGGGCACCGGGTAGCCGACCGTGGTGTCGTGGCCGGGACGCAGCCGCAGCAGCGGCACCGGCACCGGGCGGGTCCCGCAGCGGTCGTGGGCGATCAGGGTGGCGGCGCGCAGCCGGCCACGGTTGCGGATGGTAAGTGTCATGGTGGCCGGGTCACCCCGACCCACCCGGTCCGGTTCGGCGCGGCGGGTGACGTCCAGTCGTGGTCGCCACAGCGCCTGGGCCAGGCCGCAGCCGACGGCGATGGCGGCGGCGGCACCGAGCACGGTCAGTTCGGCGTAGTCGAAGGTGATGCCGATCAGGAGCAGGACGGCGCCGCTGACCAGCAGCCCCACGCCGCGTGCGGTGAGCCTCATGGTGGCGGGTCAGGTGCCGTTGGCGGCGAGCTGCCCGGACGGCAGTGGCACCGGCACCGAGGCCACGGTCTCGGCGAGCACCTGGGCGGCGGTGAGCCCGCGCATCTGGGCGTCGGGGGTGAGCAGGAGCCGGTGCGCGAAGACCGGCTCGGTGAGCCGCTTGAGGTCCTCCGGCATGATCCAGCCTCGGCCGTCGATGAGGGCGTAGGCGCAGGCGGCCCGGGTCAGCGCGATGACGCCGCGCGGGCTCACTCCGACCCGCACCTGCGGGTGGGTCCGGGTGGCCGAGGCCAGCCGCACCGCGTACGCGTACAGCGGCTCAGCGATGTGTACCCGGCGGGCCATCCGGACCATCTCGGCGACGGTCGTCGTGTCGGTGACCGGCTCCAACGCGTCGGGGGAGCGCAGCGTCGCCCCGCGCAGCACCTCCACCTCCACCGCCTCGTCCGGGTAGCCGACCGACAGCTTCACCAGGAACCGGTCGAGCTGCGCCTCCGGCAGCCGGTAGGTGCCGTCCATCTCCACCGGGTTCTGGGTGGCCACCACGAGGAACGGCTGCGGCACCGGATGCCGGACGCCGTCCACCGTGACGGTGCGCTCCTCCATCACCTCCAGCAACGCCGACTGGGTCTTCGGCGACGCCCGGTTGATCTCGTCAGCGATGACGATGTTGGCGAACACCGGTCCCGGATGGAACTCGAACCCGCGGCTCGCCTGATTGAAGATGGTCACCCCGGAGACATCGGCCGGCAGCAGGTCGGGGGTGAACTGGATCCGCCGCCACTGCCCCTTCACCGTCGCGGCGACCGCCCGGGCCAGCGTCGTCTTGCCCACCCCCGGCACGTCCTCCAGCAGCACGTGACCCTGGGCGAACAGCGCCGTCAGGGCCAGCCGCACCACCTCCGGCTTACCCAGCACCACCGAACCGATGGCATCGCTCAACCGGGCGGCCACCGCGGCGAACCCCTGCACCTCGTGCGGGGCGAGGTGCTCGGTGCCGGTCACGGATGGCGCTCCCTGCCTCGATGCGTGCCCGGCTTGCCCGTTCGGGTAGGCCGCCGGCTCGGCCTGCCCGTTCGGGTAGGCCGTCGGTCCGGCTGGTCCGTTCGGGTAGGCCGTCGGGCCGGTCTGCCCGTTCGGGTATGACGCCCGTGGTGGTTCCGGCCCCAATTGCCCGTTCGGGTACGGCGTCGGGCTGGGCGCGGCCGACGCCGCCGCCCGGGTGGCCGGCGCCGACCCGTAGGTGGCCGGCGCCGCGCCGAAGTCCGCAGGCGTCGGTTCCGGTGCGCGCGGCGTGGCCCCGTAGACGGGCTGCTCCGGCGTACCGTACGTGACCTGCCCCGATGTCTGTGCTGCCCCGTACACGGCGATCTCCGACGTCGGCGCCTCGTACCGGGCCGGATCCGGCGCGGCCGGCGCCGGGCCGTAGCCCGCCACGTCCGATGGGGACGGGTAGGTCGCCGGTGCCGGCGACGCCGGTCGGCTGGCCGCCTGGTGCCGACTCAACAGTTCGGCAGGACGTTGAGGTTGTCCCCGCCGTCCAGGTTGAGCCAGGCCCATGGGATGTACGCCGTGCCACTGCCCCACTTGATCCGGATCCACCACGTGCTGCGCTTCTCGTTGTTGTAGATGTAGGCGTAGACCTCTTCGCCAGACTTCTTGCACCGCGCCTCGTGCCGCGTGCCCGGCTTGGCCCAGCCGACCTGCTCGTCGTTGTCCTGCCGCGTGTTGCGGAAGACCTCGTTGCCGTTGCGCGCGTTGGGCCGGTCCTTGTCGCAGTAGGTGGCCTCCGCCCCGGACGACCCATTGTTGCAGGTCGCCGTCCCGAGCAACACCGAGGTGGTGGCGTCACGCTTGGCCGTGCCGGTGCCCGCCGCGTTCCGCGCCGACACCGTGAACGTGTACGCCGTGCCCGGGATCAGCCCGGTCACCCGGATGCTGGAACAGGCACCACTGACCGCAGCTTTCCCGGTCGCCGTGACCGAACAGGTGGCCTGACCGCCGCCGGCGTCCACCGTGAAGGCGACCGTCATGGTGGTGGCCGCCGGGGTCGCACCGGTGACGGTGACCCGCGGTGGCGCGACCGTCCGGGCGGTGTCGGTGGCCGCCGGTCCGGCACCGGCCTCGTTTACCGCCTGCACCCGCACCGTGATGTTCTGTCCGTTGCCCAGTCCGGTGAGCTTCGTGGACGTGTCCGGCACCTCGACCTTACGACCGCCGGCCTCCACGACGTACTTGCTGATCGGGCGGCCGTTGTCCGCGGGCGGAGCCCACACCACCGAGATCGCCCCCGCCTCGCCGGCCACCGTGGTCGCCGTCAACCGCAGCGGTGCACCGGGCACCGCGAACGGCACCACGGTGTTGCTCAGCGGCGACGCCGCCGACCCCGCACCCTTCTCGTTGACCGCCACCACGGTGAACGCGTACTGCGTGCCGTACTCCAGCTCGCCGGGGCGCACCACCAGCTCGGTGCCGGTCGACTCGCCGGCCGGAGCGTTTCCGTTCGCCGACACCCCCGTCACCGCGTACTTCTTGATGTCGTAGCCCTGGCCGTTGGCCGCCGCCCACGTCACCAGCACGGTGCCGTCCGGCCGTGCCTGCGCGGTCACCTCGCCCGGCGGATCCGGTACCTCCGAGGTCGGCACGACCGGATTGCTCACCTTCTCCGGGCCGGCGCCCTTGCCGTTCACCGCGTGCACCGCGAACCGGTACGTCTCGCCGTTTGTCAATCCGGTGACGTCCAGCGATCGTTGGTTCGCCCCCACCTCGACGGTCTTACCGGCGCCGGTCACCACGTACTTGATGATGGCCGACCCGTTGGACGCCGCCGGTCGCCACGTCACCCGGGCCTGCGCGTTCCCCGCCGACGCGGTCACGCTGCGCGGCGCGCTCGGCTTGCTCACCGTCGGCTTCTTCGGTGGCGGGGGAGGTGCCTCGGCCGGCGGCGGGTCGCCACCGAGCACGTCGTTGGCGTACTTGTCGACGACCCGGACCTGCCGCTTGTCGTTGACCACCCGGGCGGTCGAGGACTCCGGCGAGTTGATGAACAGGTGGTTCTCCCGTACCTCCAGCTCCACCGGGCCCTGGCTGTCCCGGGTCTCGATCCGGTCGACCACCGTGCCGTCGCTGGCCAAGGCGTAGATCATCCGGTTGTCCACGTCGGCGACATAGAACGCCCCGGCCCAGGCGACCGCCGGCTCCAGCTTCCCGCCCGATCCCGGCACCGTGAACTCCCGCACCACACCGGCGGCGTCCACCGCGACCACCTGTCGGCTCTCGCTCACCGTCACCAGCACCGTGTCGCCGGTGGTGCGGTCCGGCAGCTCGCCGGCTCCCTTCAACGGCAGCTGCACCGTGCGCTGCTGATCCCCGGACAGGGTGGTCAGCGAGCCGCTGGTGCGGTCCAGCACCGCGACCCCGTCATCCAGGGCGGACACGGCGAGCTCGTGGTTCGGCGACGCGACCGAGACGGTGCGAACCTGCCGAGGGCTGAGACCACCGCCCTGCCCGGCATCGGCCGCGGCCGGTTCCGACGGCAACGCCGCCGGGGTGACCGCGGTGACCGTGCCCTCGCTCGGCACGCCGATCCACAACCGGCCGGCCCCATCGAACGTGCCACCGGTGATCCCGGGCGGGAACCGGACCGGCTCGCCGACCGGCTGCAACGAGCGCGGGTCGAGCTGCCGGACGACACCCTGCACGGCGTCGACCACGAATGCGCCGGCCTTGTCCAGCGCCACCGTGACGCCCAGCCCACCGGTCGTCGGCTGGGACGCCACGACCTGCAGCGTCGCGAGGTCGAGGGTGCTGATCAGGCCGCTGTTCAGGTCGCGTACCACAAGCAGCCGGTCGGTCTGCACGACCTGCATGGAGTGACCCTTGGCCTGCGCGACACGCACCCGGGTGTCCACCTTGGCGGTGACGCCGTTGACCCGGGCCAGTTCGCTGCGGGCCGTGCTCCACAACCAGGAGCTGGCGTCGAAACTGGCGACGGCGTTGTTGGCCGAGCCGAGGCCCAGCACGGTGAGACCCATCGCGGCGACCAGCGCCACCACCGTGCCGATGGTGACCAGCCCCCCGGGAATCCGCCGCCGCCGAGCCGGCGTTCCCGCCGGCGGTCCGCCGGCCCCGTCGTCGAAGTTGCCCGTGGTGCCGATGCCTGTGGTGACCACAGCCGGCCGTCCTCCCCGTCACGTCCCTGAACGCGTCGGCGGGGGCCACATCGGCCTCCTCACCCGGCGCACGACGGCTGCCATCCTATGGCCTGGTCAACCGGCGGGGGAACCCGCACCGTGGCGGCTGTGGACACAGGTCGTGGTGCCTGTGGACAACCGGTCCCGCCAACGGGATTGTCGCAGGTCAATGCCATAACCATAGGTGGCGGTGACTGCCCGCGGTCGGATCAACCCGGAGTGCGGGTACCGCGACTGGTGCAGATCTGGTTCGACGGCGAGAACGTGTTCTGGCCGTACACCGCGACCACGCTGAAGCAGTAGTCCAGCTGCGGGCTCAACCCGGTAAGCGTGTAGCGGGTGTTACCGGCGTCGGCCTTTCCCCACGCCCGCAGGTCCTCACCCGCCTGGCCCGCCGCCACCACGAACGACACCGTTCCGTTGCTCGGATCGGCCCAGCTGATCGTGACCGCGTCACGCTCGTCACGTAGCCGAAGGTCCGTCGGGGGTGGACCGGCCGTCGCGGACGCCGACGGCGAGGCGCCCGTCCCCGAACCCGGCTCACGATCCCGGTCCAGCAGCAGGAACGCGCCCACGGCCACCCCGATCAGCACCAGCACGACCAGTATCACGACCACCAGCACCACCATCCCGGTCCGTCCCGAACCGGTCGGTCGCGCGGCCGCCGGCTGACCCAGCTGCGGGGGCGCCGGCGGGTACGTCGGCTGCGGCGCGACCACCGGAGGTGCCGGTGTGCCGGAGGTCGGGTGACCCGGCCCGTACGGGACACCGGTGGTCGGCCGGTGGGCGTGCGGCTGCTGCGGGCCCGGGACGACCGGGTGCGGCAGGCTCGGCGGGTACGGACCGGGCGGATGCGCGGTGGCCGGCCCCGGACCCGGCTGAGGCACCGCGGGTGGGGTGGACATCGGTCGCGTCGGCGGCGGCGGGATCACCGGCTGGTTCTGCACCGGCCCCGGCGGCGGTGGCGGGATCACCGGTTGGCTCGGTACCGGACCGGGGGGCGGCGGCGGGATCACCCGCTGGGCGGGTGCCGGCACCGAGGGTGGTGGCGGGATCACCGGGGGAGCCGGCTGGGCGGACACCGGATTCGGGGCCGGCTGCCGCGTCATCGGCATCGTCGGCGAGTCGGTCGACACCGGCATCGTCGGCGGATCCGCGGGCGCCGTCGACACCGGCATAGTCGGTGGTTCCGCGGACGCGGTCGATACCGGCATCGGCGGCCGTTCCGGGGGCGGCGCGGTCGGCGTACCCGATGAAGACCCGGACGCCGCGGCGGCGGCCGTGGTGCCGGACGCTGCCTGCGGGGCGGCGTCGCCCAGATACTCCCGGGCCGCGCGCACCGTCCAGTGGTCGGCGCCGAGCACGGCGGGGCCGTGGGCGGCGACGCGGGTGAAGTTGCGGCGGGCCTCGTGCCGGTTGCCAAGCTCCTCGGCGATCGTGCCGAGGTCGTAGGAGATCGTCAGGATCGCCGGGTGGGCGTCCCCCCACCGGCGCAGGCCATCGGTGAGGGCCTCCTCGAGGACTCTCCGGGCTCCGGCCGGATCATCCGCCTCGGCGTGCAGCTGAGCCAGCAGGTGTGCGGTCAGCAGCAGATCCGGATGATCCGGGCCGTAGGTCGGGCGGGCCGCTTCGATCGCCTGCACCAACAGGCTCCGGGCGGCCTGAGCGTTGCCGGCGTCGCGCAGCGCGCGAGCGTCCCGCTGGACACTGGGAAGATGCGGCGGCTGAGGCACGCCCGTCATGCTGCCTGCCGACGCGGAGACCCGCCAGCCCGGGGTTCGGCGACCCCGCGTGAGCTGGCGTGTCCAGTCGGCTCAGCTGGGCGGGCGGGTCGGCTAGGCCGTGTGTCATAAGTGCCGCACGAGTCGTCGGAGCCAGATGTCGATCATGCTGATGGTGGCGGTGGCCTCGTACCGAACCGCGAGTTTGTCG
>NZ_JBHTDD010000043.1:0-39828 GCF_042666615.1 Plantactinospora sp. GCM10030261 | reverse complement strand
CGACAAACTCGCGGTTCGGTACGAGGCCACCGCCACCATCAGCATGATCGACATCTGGCTCCGACGACTCGTGCGGCACTTATGACACACGGCCTAGAACAAGGCAAGCTCGGCCGTTCGGCCGACGAAGATTCCCGCCATTGCGTAATTCCAATCTACGTAGACAAAGACTACGTAGATGCACTCTACGGGCTCTCGGATGCCTGTTCCAGGAACCCCACGCCCCGCGCCCCAAGCCTTCGCTCCTGACCCGGACCGTTAGGGTCTTGCCTGTGGTAATAGGGCGGGCGCCGACCGGGCCGTTCCGTTGGGATCTGGTGTCGCCGGATCAGCTCGGCGGCTTGCTGGACGGCGTCGCCGAACCCGACCTGTGGTTCCTGCCGGATCTGGTCGAATGCGCCGGCCGGGTGCTGGCCCGCAGCGCCGATGGCGACTTGTACTTCGTCGGCCGCTCCCCGGACAGCATCTTCGACCTGCTCAGCGGCGCACTCTCTGGCACCACGTGGCGGGACCGGTGCCACCGCCTACCGCTGTCGCTGTGGAGCGACCCGGACACGCTGACCCCGGCGCAGGTCGCCCAGTTCCGTACCAACCTGAGCCAGCTGGGCATCGACCCGCACCTGCTGGCTCACCGCCGGCGCCCAGTCACCTTCATCGACCTGGTCCACGGCGGGCGCACCTACGCCAACCTGTTCCGCCTGCTACGCCGGTGGATCGCCGAGGAAAACGCGCCGTGGGCGGTGGTACGCACCAAGCTGCGGTTCGTCGGCGTCACCGTCCGGACCAAGACCAGCCCGAACACATGGCGCTGGTACCAGGCCGCCCCATGGGCGGCGCACCTGCCGCGCAGCGCCCTGATCGGGGTGTCCCTGCACCGTTGGGTGTGGAGCTACCTGGGCGACCAACAGACCAAGACCAGCCGATCGTTCCCGCTCACGCGGTGGCTCGACCAGAACGCCAACCAACCGGCCCGCGATCCGAAAGCGCTGGCGGCACTGGCCGAAGCGGTCGCCATAGTCGCGTACGGCCGCTCCGCCGAAGGACGCGCCGGACTTGTCGCCGCGATCACCACGGAGCCGACCATGCGCGAGGCATGGCTACGGTCCCTGGTCACCGAACTACGCCGGCTGCCAGCCACCAGCGGCCAGCGGCGGTGACCCCGATGGACCTATTGCCAGACCCGAAGCTGGAAATGTCCTCGGTCGTGGCCAACTGCGCGATGAACCGCGAACGGACTCTGACCGGCTCCAACGGATACGGCCGCGAACTGGGCATAGACCTGCTCGCCGAACTTCGCGGCCGGGCCGCAGGCTCCACGGGCCCGGTACGCTGGCTCGACTTGTGCTGCGGCTCGGGCCGGGCATTGACCGAGGCCGCCGAACGACTCCATACCCTCGGTCCAGCCGATCGGATCGAGATCGTCGGCGTCGACCTCGTCGACCACTTCGCCCCCACACCGCATCCCGCCGTGCAGCTCATCACCGCATCAGTGACCACATGGACCCCGCCGGCCGGACACCGCTACGACGTAATCACCTGCGTGCACGGCCTGCACTACGTCGGCGACAAGCTCGCCGTCCTGTCCCGCGTACCGTCCTGGCTTACCGCCGACGGCATCTTCGCCGCGAACCTCGACACCGCCAGCATCCGACGGGCCAACGGAAACGCGATCGGCAGGCAACTCACCGCAGCTCTCCGCAACACAGGATTCTCCTATGACACCCGCAACCGGCGAATCACCTACCACCGCGGCAGCAGCCAACCGGTGAACCTCCCATTCACCTACCTCGGCTCCAATGACACCGCCGGCCCGAACTACACCGGCCAACCCGCCGTCAACTCCCATTACACGCCAACAGGACCGTCACTGACGCGATGACCAAAGTTGGGAGAGTAAGCCGTACCCGGGCCACCGACACTCGGTGGGAGCCTACGCGTCCGCGTAGGTGCTGCTGTAAGCGCCAGGACTCGCCCGGTTCCGGCCGCCAAGGCATCATGGCCTGGTGGCATCCCGGACCGGGACACGGGTGTACGCGCTGAACCATGATCGCGCACGACAACCCTCGGATCCGGATCCTGGATGCTACCGCCTACCTGACCGCCGTATGAGTAATGCAGGCCAGCGGAACCTTCGTGATGGACCTTGAGGATGCCGGTTGCCGCACCAAGCACCTCATCCGTGACCGAGACGACTCACATCCCTTTTGCCCAAAAATCGTCCGCAGTTAAATAGTCCAGCGACGACCACAACTACGCCGATGCAGTACGCCTACCAAGCGATCCACAGCGGAGGTTACCAAGGTCAGCTCGCTTAACTACCCGAGTTAAGGGTTCCAGCGGCACCTCACACGCCACCACATCGAGCCAGAGCAATAGATTGAGGGTTTCCGCGAGTCTGTGACCTGCGGAAACCCTCATGCTGTCGGGACGACAGGATTTGAACCTGCGACCCCTTGACCCCCAGTAGTCCGGTGGCCCAGCGGCATGCTCACGCACGTTTGCCCAGGTCGCCTGAAGCATAAACCGGCCGAGTAAAGGAGTCGTCGCACCAGTCCCCCCGCCACCATCGACTTCCCTCGCCAGACGAGCAGGACGTGACCTCCCACCGGATGCCGTCGTGTCGGAAGGGCGAGTTGATCCCCAAATACACGATCAGATTAGCCGTCGAACTGCACCTACATTCGACTCACCCGAAGAGTTCCCGGATGACCCCCATGGCCCGCGGCGAGATCACCTCGTCGGGATAGAAGTCGCTACACAAGCGTACGGCCTCGTCCACCGTCGCGACCTTGGCCAGCGCCGCCAAGGTGCGAAGATCGTCCACGTCCCGCGCCCGCGCCGCGAGCGCCTTCATCGCGAAGATGTGCTCCGGCGAGGCCGCCATGACGCGCAGCCCGGGATGGTCGAAGACACGCCGTTTGCCTGGATCATCCTTGCCGGAGACGTACACGCTGGCCTGCTCGTTGAGCCACCACGGGGGCAGTCCCAGTTCGTCGGCCACCGCACGCGCCTCATCAAGGACGACGCCGTGCGGGACGAACATCGCATCGACGTCCCTGGTCACCCGTTTCGCATCGTAGGCGAGCGCCATCGCAGCGCCACCCACAACGAAGATGTCAGCGACGACCCCGCGGCGGACGAGCCTGTCGCCCAAGCGGGTGAACGCGCGCTCGAGTTCCGCGCGCCCCATCAGGACGCCGTCCGACCCGGTCACGCCGCAGCCAGGTCGTGAACCGACAGGTACACACCGTGCTTTCGGAAGGCAGCCGGCGCCCATGCCAGGGCGTCGGCCCGGTGGATGGCCAGTTCCGCCGGGAACCATGCCCGGCGCAGGACCCGCGCCTCGACCCACACCGGCGGGGCGAGATCCTCCTGGGCGAGCAGGTGCTCCGCGAGTGCCGCAAGCAGTGCGTCCCAACGCGCGTCCCCGGTCAGCCCGGGCTCATGCTTCAACAGATCGACCCTGGTTTCGACCGGCTCCCAGCGGTACTCCTCCAGGAACTCCCACAGCAGCTTCCAGCGGATCTGGTCAGTGTCTGCGCATGGGAGATGGGTGGCCAGCCTGGCCAGACTCATCGGTTCGTAGTCGGTACCCACAGCGCGAGCCTCACCTCCGAACCGATGGCATCGTTGGTTGCAGACTATCGCTATGCCGCTGGAGAAGTCCGCGCTGCCATGTGGCGAAACGCTCACGGACCCGCCCCAGCCCCGAACCGACCTGTGGATCTTGGATTGCGGGCCGATGTAGGCCCTGGCGCACGCCTTGAGATCAATGCCCGGTTTGGGACCACGGAACCGGGCATCCGGCGCCACTGGGGCGTCAGGCTCGCCGCCTCGGACTGAGGTACTACATGTAACTTGCTGCTCGGCGGGCAGACGGGCGGAATGCCTCGGCGCCATGGCCGGCAGCCCGCGGTCGAAGGACAATATCGAGCGAACCGACGTGGCTATTCCTCGGTCAGACTCCGAGCCAGTCGGGCGGCGTTCAGCTTGCCGATGACCGCATTGACGGCGGCTTTGTCGGTGAGGTCGATCCCCCGGGCGGTCAGTTCTGCGGCGATCTGCTTGGCCGGTCCCCAGGCGGACTCGTCGTTCGCCGCGGCGAGGAACTCGGGAAGGTGGGTGTCGACCGCCGCAACCACCGGCTCGATCCACGCAGCGTCGACCTCTCGCCGGTCCAGCGCGAACCGCACCCAGCGGCGCAACGCCTCGGGCAGAACTTCCCGCTGTGCGTCGTCGAGTAAGGTCTTGCGGGGCAGCCAGTCGCCCAGAAACAACGCGACCGACCCGGGGCTCCACGACAGCAGACCGGGTGTGATGTACCCGTGGCCGTAGTCGACGAAGATGTGGGCCAGCGACCGCACCACCTCCGGATCCACGTCGCCATCGCCCGGCACGTCCGCACCCGCGGCGCCGGGCGGGTACGCCTCCGCGACGAACGCGTAGATCAGCTCCTGCCGCTGCTGCTCGGGCAGCTCCGGCGCGTCCGGCCAGTCCGGCAGGTACTCCCGGCAGCGCGACCAGGCCAACGCCCGTACCTCGACATAGTCCTCGTCGTCGTGGCGTGGCCAATACATGTCGGTGGTCCGCAAGGCACCGGCCAAGTCCGCCAGCACCTGCGGCACCGGTACCTCGGCCACCGGCATCGGCACCTCCCCCGCGTCACGAGTTTGCGACCAGTACTGCGCCGCGCCTTCGCAGGACACCCAGTTTTGCCACCATCGTCCCGCCCGGCTCGGTGACCTGCGCCATCAGCGTGTGCCGCCTCGCGTGGGGGTCGCTGGATTCGTACTCGATGAACAACACCCGCTCGCTGTCCCACACATCCACCGCGCGATGCGCCCGTAACGGAGCGAACCCCGGGACGGAGAGCCACGACGGCGCCGACTGGCTCTCCACCAGGATCTCCACCGTCCCATTCAGTAACGACCACTCGTCCGGCGGCATTACCCGCCGAAGCGCGGCGACGGCGGCCAAGGCGTGCGGCGACGGACGGGAGCAGGCCCGACCCACCACCTCCATGCACAACACATGCTCCGGTTGTCGCTCCCCCAGGTCAGCGCCCAGCCATGCCTGCCCAAGCCAACCGCTGGCCCAGACCTCGGCATCCAACGCATCCGGCGCCGCTGCGACCGACCGCGCGTCACGCAGGACATAGTCGGACAGACGCAGCTGGCGCACCGGTCCCTGGCGCTTGCGTTGCGGCCGGCCCCGCCCGGCAGGACGGCCACCGCTCTTCGGACTCACCGCGCCAGCCCACCACACCAACAGGAGCGGGTGCGAACTGACACGTCCGACTAGGGTGGGTACCGATGGAGAGGATGAGCCGGGCGCAGTTCCACGCGGCGCTGGCGCCGCTGAGCCAGGATCAACTACGCAAGGCGTTGTGGACGCTGTACTGGCGGGGCCCCGCCGCCGTGCGGGAACGTATCGAGGCCGAACTGACCCCGGACGCGCCGGCGCCTCGCCCCGCCAGAGCGGGCCCCGCGCCGGACCAGGTGCTGGCTGAGATACGCCAGTTCGCCGCGCTGGCCCGAGGCGGTTCGTACCTGGCCGGAGACCGGCGGGTCAAACCGAGTGAACGCACCCGCTGGCGCTTCACCTTCAAGCGGCTGGTCACCCAGGCCCGCGACGCGCTGCACGTCGACGCTACCGGCGACGGTGCGACAGCCATGGAGATCCTGATCGACCTGGCCTGCGAGATGCGTGACCACGACTACTTCCGCTCCGAAGATCCGGTGGAAGCCGCCGGGCTGGTGGTCTCCGACGAGGTGGCACTGCTGTGGACCCGGCTCCGCGACCGGCTGGACCCGATCACGTTCGCGCGGCGGACGATGGGGCAGCTAATCCGGTGGGAGTCCCGGTTCGGCTGGACCAGAAGCGGCTACGGCACCATCGCGGCGCGGGAGACCCCGCTGGCACAGGTCATGGCCGGGATGCTGCCCGTACCGGATGCCTGGACCCCGATCGCCGACAGCTACCTGGCCGCCCTCGACGCCCTCGCCCCACTTCCGCCGCCAGCCAACCCAAAGCCGCGGCAGCGCTCCGAGCCGCTGTTCTGGCAACCGGCCAACCGAGACCGAACGCGCCGCGCCGAGAACCTGGCTGCCTGGCACCTAATGCTGATCGATCGCCTGATGGGTTCCGACGCCGAGGACCGCTTGGACCGCCTGGCCAGCCACCCGGCCCTGGACGGCCCGGAACACACATTCCTCCGGGCGCGACTGGCCCACCGACACGGTGACCTGGACACCGCCCGCACCCTGGTGGCCGACGCCCTGACTCTGCTGCCCGGACACACCGGCTTCCTCGACTTCGCCACCAACATCGGTGCGCCTCTGCCGCCACGCGCCCAGCAGGGCATAGTCCACTACCGGTGACCTGTACTGGGCGCCTGTCCGCATGACCCGCCGCCGTCCGCCCACTGCGGTTTGCCGGGCAACGCTTGTTGGACCTCGCCACCACGGTCATGATCAAGGCCCTCGGGCTGTCCTCCGGACTTGTGCGCCAACACATGTTCCGGTACCCACTGTCGGCCGTCTGCCGTCCGGTCAAGCGCTTACGCAGCACCTCGACGGCACCCGGGTATTCGGGGGCAGCCGCGCCCATCTGTCCGAAATGATCCCTCGTTAAGCAGTCCAGCGACGGGTACGGGGCGTCAACGCATACGGCTTATCAGGTGAATCGCACCGGTAGAGTCCAAGATCGAACCGCCAAATCGCCCGAGTCAAGGGTTCTAGCAGCGGCTTGCACGCCACGACATCGAGCTACAGCAATTGAAGACGACTTACCGCAAGCCTGAGAACTGCGGAAACTCCTACACTGTCGGGACGGCGGGATTTGAACCCACGACCCCTTGACCCCCAGGACGTTGGGTTGGGTGTTCCTGCACGTCAGGCACGATCCGCGCGCGGGTACGTTGTTAGCCGGGGTGTTCAACGTGAGGGTGGCTCACTGTCGTGTGGTCCCCAGATGGTCCCCGCCTTGGGGCCGGCATCCCGTCGCGCAGGCTTTGCCCTGCCGGGCCGCGCCTGCCCGGTCCAGTTGGAGCGCCCTACCGGACGTACGAGCTGGACCGGGCAGGCGCGGTCTGGTGGCCTTTGGTGCGCGTCGGGTGACCGTGGTTCGTCGGCCATCCCTGAGTCGCCCGGGGTCCAGGGGCGGGTAGCCCCGGCCGCCGGAGGCCACCCCTGGGTCGTAGGGCCGGAGGCCCTGCCCGCCGGAGGCATGCTCGTGTCCGATGGACCGGCATGGTGGCTCACAGATCAACTCGTGTCGGGTAGCCGACGCACGGTAGATCCGGTGTGGACGCGCCTCGGCACACTGTGCGACGTGCGAGCAACTGTGGGTCGATGGATTAGCTACCACCGTGCGCGTCGAGAGCTACGGGCAGAGCGGCCGTTGCGGGTGCTGCGTTGGTGGCCAGCAACGCTACTCGTCATCGCGGCCGTCATCGGCGGTGGCGCGTTGGCGATGTGGCTTCTTGGTGTGTGGTCCCCGGCGCCCCGAGGAGTAACTGATCCGACGCGACTCCAACTGGATCGGATCAAGACAGGGTTGACCGTAGCGGCGGGGTTGGCTGCTGGGGTGACGCTGCTGATGACGCTGCGTCGACAAGCGTGGAGTGAGCAGGCTCAGCAATTCTCCCAAGCGGATGCGATGGGAACAGCGGATCACCTCCCTGTATGTCGCGGCTGCCGAGCAGTTGGGCAGCGACAAGGCCGCTGTCCGGCTGGCGGGCCTGTACGCCCTGGCCCGGCTGGGTCAGGACAATCCGAAGCTGCGGCAGACCGTCGTGGATGTGCTCTGCGCGTACCTACGTATGCCGTACACGCCGCCGGTCGAGGTGCTGTACAGGAACATGGCGAAGTCGTCGCATAATGTGGCGTCTGACGCAGAGGTCCCCGAGCCGACCGAGCAGCCGGCCCGCCGGGAGGAGTTGCAGGTTCGTCTGACGGCGCAACGCCTACTTGCCGACCATTTACGTGTCGCTAAGGGGAACGGTCCGGAACCGGCTACCTATTGGCGAGGGCCGGCGGGTGAGCGGATGCACCTTGACCTGGTCGGGGCGGTTCTTGTCGACTTCGACCTGTCAGGCTGCGCCTCGGAAGTATCCGTTCTGCACGAGGCGCAGTTCCACGGGTACGCGAACCTGCACAAGGCGCAGTTCCACGGATACGCGAACCTACACAAGGCGCAGTTCCACGGATACGCGAACCTACACAAGGCGCAGTTCCACGAGAGCGCGTACCTGGACATGGTGCAGTTCTACGGGAGCGCGGACCTGCGCGGGGCGCAGTTTTATGGGCGCGCAGTCCTTTTCATGGCGCAGTTCCACTTGGGCGCGGACCTGCGCGGGGCGCAGTTCCACGAGAGCGCGTCTCTGGGCGGGGCGCAGTTTCGCGTACACACGAACATGGGCGGGGCGCGGTTCCACGGGTACGTAGACCTTGGCAAGGCGCAGTTTCACGGGGACCTGAGACTGACCGGGGCGAAGTTCCACGCGCACGCGAACCTGCACGAGGCCCAGTTTGATAGCGGTGTAGATATGTCGGACGCCCGGGCCGTGCCTAATGTTCGACTTCCTCCGGGGTGGGTTTTTGGCGACGACACAGGCACGCCTGATGGGTTGCGCTTGGTCATTCGAGGGAACGACGGTGTGACAAGGATCGATGAGCAGGATCGGTCCGCAGGATCCAGTGCTGACCCCGAGCCCGGCGACACGGGCCACTAGCCCTTTGACATCGACGGAAGTCCTCGTACGTAGGCTTCGGCTGAGTGCGAGGGCTTCGCCGCGTTGGCTGAAGGTCACGCGCCGCCGGGGTCGCCGCGCCGGGAGCGAAGCGGCAAGGCGCGGCGTGCCCCGAGCGGTGCGCAGCGGCCCGAAGGGCCGCCTTGAAGACGTATGGAAAGTTCTCACCGGGCCGGATCCAGCGGTCGCCCACATCGACTGGTAACGCGATCAGCGAGGCTGGTCCAGGAGCGCGTACAGCGGCCCGAACGATCGAACGAGACTCACCAGCGCAGCGTGCCCCTTGGCCTCGGTACCGAGCGATGGCCGTCCGATGACGCCGGACTTGGTGTAGGCGGACATGCCGAGCGTAAGCAGGTGTGGTCGGTCGTCGGCGGACCAGTCCGCTGTCTCGTTGCCAGGGCGGACGACGTCCGGGTAGGTGGCGAGCAGGATCGACGTTTCCAGCTCCCCGGCGTGCATGTCATCGCTGCTGCCGGTCTCCATGCCGGCGTCCTGGCGGGCGCGGTCCCAGTCGTTGCCGTGTGGGAAGACGGCGATCCGAGGGCCGTGTACAGACGCTTCCTGTGCGACGTTGCCGAGAACGTAGTTGCCGCCGTGGCCGCTGATGAGGACCAGCCGGTGCACTCCGGATTCGGCGAGCGACGCGGCGACGTCGGTGACGACCTGGTGGAGCGTCCGGGCGCTGATGCTGACCGTGCCCCGCCATCCGGCGTGCTCGTGGGAGCAGGAGATGGTGATCGGTGGCAGCGCCATCACCGGGTACTCGCGGGCGGCTTCTCGTGTGATCACGCTCGCCACGATCGTGTCGGTTGCGAGGGGGAGGAAGCTCCCGTGCTGCTCGAAGCTCCCCACGGGCAGCAGCGCGATCGACGCGTCCCGGTCTGCCTCGTCCCTCGACGTGGCGGTGGTGATGAGGTCCGTCAAGGCCGGTGTCTCCTCGGCTCAGGCGGCCGGCTGGATCAAACCCCTGATCCGGCCGCTCAGTTCCGATACTCCCTCACGGCGGCGCCACGGCGCCAGTTGTACCTGCACGCGCTGCAACTCGGTCAGCGCCCGTCCGGACGTGGCCGACCGGACTACCTCGACGGCCTGGCGGCCTACATCGCACGCTCGTTCGATGTCCTCGCGGCCGGCGAGGGCGCTCGTCAGGCGGGACAGGCACAAACCCTGGTCCCGGCGTAGCGAGCCGGGCCAGTTCTCCAGACTGCGGCTGTAGGTGGCGATGGCGGTGTCGAAGCGACCGAGCGTCTTCCAGCAGTTCGCCGCCTCCATGCCGATGTACGAGAGATCGCAGTACGCCGTGAGGTCGTCCGGACCGTCGACCGGGCGTGCGGCCTCCTCCTGGGCGGCGTCGAGCGCCCGGGCGCACTCGCCCGAGTTACCGAGTTGCGCGTACGCCCGACCGCGCACTCGCAGGGCCAGTGCTCGTACCCGTGGCGCGATGCCATTCCAATCACGTAGAGCAGCCTCCGTGAGGCCGACCGCACGTTCCGGCTTTCCAAGCTCGGCCGCGATATCGGCCTTGCGCATCAGAACGTACGACGTCTCGCGTGCGGCACCGACGCCCTGCGACGCCCGACTGTTCGTCGGGTCACGTGGTGGCCGCATCAGCACGGCCGTGCTGCGCGACGCGACACACTGGGATGAGGTCGTCGCCTCACTCGGCTACGAGTACCTGCGGCGTCACGACCTGCGGCATACCGGCCTGACCTGGATGGCGGATGCCGGCGTACCGGTGCACGTCCTACGGAAGATCGCGGGGCACGGGTCACTCACAACGACCCAGCGATATCTTCCATCCGGACCGGCAGTCGATCCGGGCCGCCGGCGAGGCGCTGACTATGCACCTCGCCGGGCTGAGGTCCCCAAATGGTCCCCAGCGGGGCATCGCATGATCGCGAAATATGCCCCTCCACCTGCGTCGGGACGACAGGATTTGAACCTGCGACCCCTTGACCCCCAGTCAAGTGCGCTACCAAGCTGCGCCACGTCCCGATGCTCGCCGCACGGGCGTGCACCGCGCGACAGCCGGTACAGCGTAGCGCAGCACGGCCGACCCGCGCATCGCGCCCTCCCCCGGACACACCGCCATGGTCGGTAGCGTTCCAGGCGATGACCACTCACACCCGCCGTTCCCTTCCTAGGAGGCTGGGCTGAGAGAGGGTTCGCGGGCGGCGTGCGTCCGTACCACCATGGCGTCGGTCCCCGCGGAGCCGGCGGCGACGCCGCAGTGTGCTACCGGCGGCGGATCAACCCCACGATTCAACGCACCGAAAAGCACAGCCGGAAGGCGTTCGACGCCCAGCCAGCCGACGCGCCAACAAGGGACCTCCTTGCGCTTCAGCCGTGGGCTTTGCCGCGTCCCCCTGGACCGATCTTCTTGCGGGGCCGCACCGACACCTCGATCGGGCTGCCCTCGTAACCGAACTCCTCGCGCAGCTTGCGCTCCACAAACCGTTGGTAGCCGGCGTCCAGCGGCCCGGTGGTGAACAGCACGAACCGCGGCGGCGCCACGCCCGCCTGGGTGGCGAACAGCACCCGGGGCGCCCGTCCCCCGCGTACCGGATGCGGGGTCGCCTGGACCAACGCGGTGAGCCACTGGTTGAGCTGACCGGTCGGCACCCGGGTCTCCCAACTCCGCAGCGCCTTCCGCAGCGCCGGGGCGAGCTTGTCCACCGCCCGCCCGGTCTTCGCCGACAGGTTCAACCTGATCGCCCAGGGCACCCGACGCAGCTCCCGGTCGATCTCCTTGTCCAGGTAGTAGCGCCGATCGGCGTCGACCAGATCCCACTTGTTGAAGGCGATCACCATGGCCCGACCGGCCTCGATCACCATGCTGATGATCCGCTGGTCCTGCTCGCTGATCGGTTCACTGGCATCCAGCAGCACCACCGCCACCTCGGCCGCCTCGATCGCTCCGGCGGTCCGCAGACTCGCGTAGTACTCGGTGCCGCTGGCCTTCCCGACCCGCTTCCGCAGACCGGCGGTGTCCACCAGCTGCCACGTCTCGCCACCGATCTCGACCAGGCTGTCGACCGGATCGACGGTGGTCCCGGCCACCGAGTCGACGACCGCGCGCTCCTCCCGGGCGATCCGGTTGAGCAGGCTGGACTTGCCGACGTTCGGCCGGCCGACCAACGCCACCCGGCGAGGGCCACGCGGCCGGTTCTCGTCGATCGGCGGCGGCTCCGGCAACGCATCAAGAATCTTGTCGAGCAGATCCCCGGCGCCGCGACCGTGCAGCGCCGACACCGGGAACGGCTCACCAAGACCCAGCGACCACAACGACGTCGCCTCGAGTTCCACGGCGGCGTTGTCCGCCTTGTTGGCGATCAGCAGTACCGGCTTGGCACTGCGGCGCAGCATCTTGACCGCCGCCTCGTCCACGTCAGTGGCGCCCACCGTCGCGTCGACCACGAAGATCACCACGTCCGCGGTGGCCACCGCCGTCTCGGCCTGGGCGGCGATCGCCGCCGCCCGGTCCTTGGCGTCCGGTTCCCAGCCTCCGGTGTCCACCACGGTGAACTGCCGGCCGGACCACTGCGCGTCGTACGGGACCCGGTCCCTGGTCACGCCCGGAGTGTCCTCGACAACGGCCTGCCGCCGACCGATGATCCGGTTCACCAGGGTCGACTTGCCGACGTTCGGCCGTCCGACGACCGCCACCACCGGCACCGGCCCGCTCGCCTCGGAGTCGACCTCCGGCTCGTCGAGTTCGATCCAACCACCCGACTCACTCATCGGAGCCCACCTTCCGTTCCCCACCGATGCCCCGCATGACGAAAGCCGCGGACCGACGCGTTTGTCGTCGTCACGGCCGCACCGTGCCGTCGAGCAACCCGCGCAGCCGGGCAACGACCTCGTCGATGCCCAACTCGGTGGTGTCGAGCACCACCGCG
This sequence comes from Plantactinospora sp. GCM10030261, assembly GCF_042666615.1. Taxonomy (NCBI): domain Bacteria; kingdom Bacillati; phylum Actinomycetota; class Actinomycetes; order Micromonosporales; family Micromonosporaceae; genus Plantactinospora; species Plantactinospora sp. GCM10030261. The sequence goes on along the minus strand of NZ_JBHTDD010000043.1, from coordinate 27,174 downwards.
TCGGGGGCCTGCTGCAGCGGCGACGTGGCCCGCGTCGAATCCAGCTTGTCGCGCCGGGCCAGGTCGGCGGCGGTCGCCGAGACGTCCGCGGCGAACTCGGCACTGCGGCGCTGCGCCCGCGCGTCGGCCGAGGCGGTCAGATACACCTTGAGATCGGCGTCCGGCGCGACGACCGCACCGATGTCCCGACCCTCCACCACGATCCGGCCGGCCTCCTCGATGATCTCGCGCTGCCGGCGCACCATCAGCTCCCGCACCGCCGGCACGGCCGACACCGCCGACACCGCCGCGGTCACCTCCGGCCCGCGGATCTCCCGATCGACCGGTACGCCGTCGGCGGTGACGCGCGGGTCCGCCGGGTCCACCCCGATCCGCAGAGCGGTCTCGCCGGCCACCTTCGCCACCGAGTCGGCGTCCTGCGGTTCCACCCCGGCACGCAGCACCGCCCAGGTCACCGCCCGGTACATCGCGCCGGTGTCCAGGTACCGGGCGGCGAGTTGAGTCGCCAGCCGCCGGGAAACGGTGGACTTGCCCGAACCGGACGGGCCATCGACGGCCACCACGAGTCGACCGGCCCGCACTGTCTCCGCCACCGTTCCTCCTTCATCAACCGGACACCTCACCCGAGAGCCGGACAGCCTACGCGTTCCGGCGGGTATGACCCGGCGCCGTGCCGCGACGACGCTCGCCCGGCGCCCCCAATCATGCCCGGTGCGCCGGACGGACCGCGTCTGAGGGGCGGCGGGAACGACTCGGGCCCGCGGCGTCGAACGGTGTCAGACGGCGGACGGCTGGCCGGACGTCAGTCGCCGGTGGCCTTGAACAGCGCCGCGATCTCCGCGTTGGTCAACCGGCGGAACCGCCCGGGCCGCAGGTCGCCGAGCCGGATCGGCCCCATCGCGGTACGCACCAGCCGGGACACCGGATGCCCGACCTCCTCCATGAGCCGCCGGACGATGTGCTTGCGCCCCTCGTGCAGAGTCAGCTCGACGAGTGCCGTGCGGCCCATCGTGTCGACGAGCCGGAACGAGTCGACCTTGGCGGGGCCGTCCTCCAGCTCGACACCGGCCAGCAGCCGGCGACCCGCCGACCGGGCCAGCGGCCCGGACACCTCGCACAGGTACGTCTTCGGCACCCCGTACGACGGGTGCATGAGCCGGTGCGCGAGCGTGCCGTCGTTGGTCAGCAGCAGCAGCCCTTCGCTGTCGGCGTCGAGCCGCCCGACGTGGTAGACCCGGTCGTCGACCCGGCCGAGGAAGTCGGCAAGCGCGGTGCGGCCCTTCTCGTCGGCCATCGTCGAGACCACTCCGCGTGGCTTGTTGAACGCCAGGTAGGCCAGCCGGGTGTCGGTCACCACCCGCTGCCCGTCGACGTAGATCTCCGCGCTGGCCGGATCGATTTTGTCCCCGAGCTGGGCAATCCGGCCGTCGACGGTGACCCGGCGCCGGAAGATCAGATCTTCGCAGGCGCGTCGGGAGCCGACGCCTGCGGCGGCGAGCACCTTCTGCAGGCGCTCGGCGGGTGCGGCTTCATCGAGGGGCATCGTCGATCTCTTCCACGTCGTCGGGCAGGAACGGCGCCAGCGGCGGCAGGTCGCGTACGCTGTTCAGACCCAGTTTCTCCAGGAACAGGGTGGTGGTCCGGTAGAGGAACGCGCCGCTGTCCGGTTCCATGCCGCACTCCTCGACCAGGCCGCGAGTGACCAGGGTACGGACCGTCCCGTCCACGTTCACACCGCGGATGGCGGAGATCCGCGACCGGCTCACCGGCTGCTTGTAGGCCACCACGGCCAACGTCTCCAGCGCCGCCTGGGTGAGCCGGACCGACTGGCCGTCCAGCACGAACCGCTCGACGTACGCCGCGTACTCCGGCCGGGTGTAGAGCCGCCAGCCACCCGCCGCCCGGCGCAGGTCGAACCCGTGCCCGCGAGCGGTGTAGTCCGCCGACAGCTCGCGCAGCGCCGCCGCCACCCGGGCTGTCGGCTGTTCCAATACCTGGGCCAGCACCACGTCGGCCACCGGCTCGTCCACCACCAACAGGATCGCCTCCAGGGCGGCCCGCAGTTCCGCGTCGTCCATCGCGGTGTCGGGCGCGGCCTCGTCCGGCACGGCGTCCGCGGCCGGTCCGGGCGGCGGCTCGACCGGCTCGGGCAGCGGCTCGACCGGCCCGGGCGGCGGGGCGGCCGGTCCGGGCAGCGGCTCGACCGGCCCGGGCGGCGGGGCGGCCGGCCCGGGCGGCGGGGGGGCCGGCCCCGGCGGCGGGGCGGCCCGCGGCGGCGCCTCGTCGGTCACCACGTCGGATGGCACGCCAACTGTGGGTCCAGCCCGTTCGGCTGCCGCCTGGCCGGCAACGCCGGGCCCGGTCAGCTCGGGGTCCGCGGCTCCGGGCTCCATAAGCTCGGCTTGCACGGGCTCAGGCACACCGGCGTCGAGTCCCACCCGCTCAGAGTGGGCGGCCTCCGGTCCCCCGGGCTCGGACCCCACCGGCTCCAGCTCCACGGGCTGAGACTCCACCGGCTCAGACTCCGCCGACTCGGACTCCGCGGGCTCGGACCCCACCGGCTCCGGCTCCGCGGGCTCGGTTTGCGGCCGGGCCCACGGCGGCACCCAGGTCGCGGCCTGGTCGGCCAGCGAGTCCCGCTGGTCTTCGGCGCTCACCCGATCTCCTCTCCGCCCGGGGCCTTCCCGGTAGCCCGGCCGTCCGGGTCAGCCGGAACACCGGCCGCGCCGCCAGACACCACCTGGTCAGCCGGAACACCGGCCGCGCCGCCAGGCTCCGCCGGGTCAGCCGGAACACCGGCCGCGCCCGGACCGCCGGAACCGGCGGAACCGGACGGCGCGCCGTCCCCCTCAGCCGGTGGCGGGCTCGGGGTGCCGGCGTACTCGTCGATGTCCAACTCTGTCCCGCCGTCGTCCGGGCCGGTCCACCGTACGGTCAGTTCCCCGAGTGCCTGCTCCTGGGTGAAGCCGACAAGTCCCTCCCGGTACAGCTCCAGCAGGGCGAGGAACCGGGCCACCACCTCGAGTGTGGACTCGCAGTCGGCGCAGAGGACGCCGAAGCTCGCGCTGCCCAGGTCGCGGAGGCGGTCGCGCAGCAGCGCGGCGTGTTCCCGCACGCTCACCCGTACCTGGTGCACATGGTCGATGGAGACGACCGGAACCGGTTTCGGGGTCATCGCCTTCACCGCGAGCTTCAGCAGCCGCGCCGGCCCGATGCCCAGCACGAGTTCGGGCAGCGCCTCGGCGTACCGAGGTTCCAGGCTGACCGCGCGCGGATACCGCCGGGAACCGACCGCCTCCAGGCCGGCGATGTGCCCGGCCGCCTCCTTGTACGCCTTGTACTGCAGCAACCGGGCGAACAGCAGGTCCCGGGCCTCCAGCAGGGCCAGGTCCGCCTCGTCCTCCACCTCGGCCGCCGGCAGCAGCCGGGCCGCCTTCAGATCCAGCAACGTCGCGGCCACCAGCAGGAACTCGCTCGCCTCGTCGAGATCCCAGTCGTCGCCCATCGCCCGGATATAGCCGATGAACTCGTCGGTGACCCGGTGCAGGGCCACCTCGGTGACGTCGAGCTTGTGCTTGCCGATGAGTTGCAGCAGCAGGTCGAACGGGCCGGTGAAGTTGGCCAGCCGAACGGTGAACTTGCCGCCGCCGTCGACGGGGGCCGCCTCGCCGGGTTCGGGACCGCCCTCCACGGTCTCGGCGGGCGGCGAGTCACCCTCGACGGGCGGCGAGTCACCCTCAGCGGACGGGGGTTCGCCCTCGACGGGCGGGGCATCGGCGGATGTGGCGGTCACCCGACGACCGTAGTCGACGGGCTCGGAAGCCCCACGCACCGGCGGCTACCGCTCGGACTGCGCGGCGATCACCTCGCGGGCCAACTGCCGGTAGTTGCGGGCGCCCGAGGACGCCGGGTCCAACGTGGTGATCGGGGCCCCGGCGACCGTGGACTCCGGGAACTTGACCGTCTTGGTGATCACGGTCTGGTAGACCTTGTCGCCGAACGCCTCCACCACCCGCTGCAACACCTGCCGGCAGTGTGTCGTGCGGCTGTCGTACATGGTGGCCAGGATGCCTTCGAGTTCGAGGTCGAAGTTGAGCCGCTCGCGCACCTTGTCGATCGTGTCCAGCAGCAGGGCCACCCCGCGCAGGCTGAAGAACTCGCACTCCAGCGGGATGAGCACGCCGTGCGCCACGGTGAGCGCGTTGATGGCGAGCAGCCCCAGCGACGGCTGACAGTCGATCAGGACGTAGTCGTACTCCTTGCGGATCGACTTGAGCACCCGGGCCAGCGCCATCTCCCGGGCGACCTCGTTGACCAGCTGGATCTCCGCGGCCGAGAGGTCGATGTTGGCCGGCAGCAGGTGCAGCCCGGCCACGTCCGTCTTGATCAGGACATCCTCGGCGGTGACGTCGTCCTGCATCAGCAGGTTGTAGACCGAGAGATCCAGGTTGTGCGGGTTGACGCCCAGGCCGACGGACAGGGCGCCCTGCGGGTCGAAGTCGACGAGCAGCACCTTCCGCCCGTACTCGGCGAGTGCGGCGCCCAGGTTGATCGTGGTGGTGGTCTTGCCGACGCCACCCTTCTGGTTGGCCATCGCGATGATCCGCGCCGGGCCGTGCCGGTCGGTCGGCATCGGCTCGGGGATCGGCCGACGCACCGTGTACGCGGCCGGGTCGGCCGGACCCAACTCGGCTCCCAGGTCGAAGCCGGACTGCTGGGCCCGGAGCGTCGAGGTCCACGCCTCGGCACGATCATCGTTGCCAGCCATGTCCTCGCCCCCTCCCGACGACTGCGCGGACGCCGGTGTCCACCGGGCGATCCGTCCGGTGCCGCCACGGGCCCCGGTTCACCGCCCCACGGGCCCGCGCAGATCCCGACTGTACGCCACGGGTGGTAGCCCGTACCGACACCGTACCGGCGTGTCGAACCCCGGGAAACCTACCCGGCTCCGGCCGGACGGCCCAGCGCCCGGGGGTGTGCGGTGGCGTACACCTCCCGCAGCCGGTCGACGGTCACCAGCGTGTACACCTGGGTCGTGGTGACGGAGGCGTGCCCGAGCAGTTCCTGCACCACCCGCACGTCGGCCCCGCCGTCGAGCAGGTGGGTGGCGTACGAGTGGCGGAGCGTGTGCGGCGACACGGCCCGCGGGCCGGTCACCGGCAACCCGGCGCGGCCGGCGGCGCGCCGCAGCACCGTCCAGGCGCTCTGCCGGGACAGCGCACCGCCCCGGGCATTGAGGAAGATGGCGGGAACACCACGCCCGGTGGCCACCAGCGCCGGCCGACCCCGGACCAGGTACGCGTGCAGCGCGTCGCAGGCGTAGCCACCCACCGGCACGATCCGCGTCCGGCCGCCCTTGCCGCGCAGCAGCACCGCGCCGGCCGGCAGGTCCAGGTCGTCCACGGCGGCGCCGACCGCCTCGGAGATGCGCGCCCCGGTGCCGTACAGGAACTCCAGCAGCGCCCGATCACGCAGCGCCAGCGGTGCCGGCTCACCGCCGACCGCCGCCAACAGCCGCAGCACCTCGTCGACATCCAGCGCCTTGGGTAGTCGCCGGGTGGGCACCGCCGGGCGCACCTCGCGGCCGGGGTCGGCGACGGCCAGCCCTTCCCGGGCGGCGAACCGGTGCAGCCCCCGGACCGCGCTTGTCGCCCGGGCGACGGAGGCCGCGGCCAACGGGGGCCGGCCGTCGGAACCCTGCCGCAGGATGGCGACGTGGCCGGCGATGTGCCGGCTGGTCACCTCGGCCAGCTCGGTCACCCCGGCGACGGCCAGGCCGCCCAGGTAGCGCTCCAGGTCCCGGCGGTACGCCCCGAGGGTGTTGCGGGACAGCCCACGCTCCACCGCGAGGTGGTCGAGATAGCCGCGGACCGCCCGACGCAGCGCGGCGGACGGCTCGGGAGCGCCGTCCGCCGGGGCCGCGCCGGACCCGTCCGTCACGGGCGGTCAGGCCAGGATGTCGGCCGGGGCGACCGCGTCCATGCCGTGCGCCTCGGCCACCGGACCGTAGGTCACCCGGCCGTCGTGCGTGTTCAATCCCAGCGCCAGGGCCGGGTCGCGGCGCAGCGCCTCCTGCCAACCGTGGTTGGCCAGCTCCAGCGCGTACGGCAGGGTGACGTTCGTCAGCGCGTACGTGCTGGTGTGCGGCACCGCGCCCGGCATGTTGGCGACGCAGTAGAACAGCGAGTTGTGGACCGGGTAGACCGGGTCGGCGTGCGTGGTCGGCCGGGAGTCCTCGAAGCAGCCACCCTGGTCGATCGAGATGTCGACGAGCACGCTGCCGGGCTTCATCCGGGACACCAGCTCGTTGCTGATCAGGGTCGGGGCCTTGGCGCCGGGCACCAGCACCGCGCCGATGACCAGGTCCGCGTCCAGCACGGCCCGCTCGACCTCGTACGCGTTGGAGGCCACCGTCTGCAGGTGGCCGCGGTAGATGGCGTCCGCCTGGCGCAGCCGGGCCACGTTCTTGTCCAGCAGCAGCACCTCGGCCTGCAGGCCGAGCGCGATCGCGGCCGCGTTCATGCCCGACACGCCGGCGCCGATCACCACGGTCTTGGCGGCGTACACGCCGGAGACGCCGCCCATCAGGATGCCGCGCCCGCCGCCCTGCCGCTGCAGGTGGTACGCGCCGACCTGGGGCGCCAACCGGCCGGCCACCTCGGACATCGGGGCGAGCAGCGGCAGCGACCGGTCCGGCAGCTCCACCGTCTCGTACGCGATGCCGGTGACCTTGCGGTCGATAAGCGCGTCGGTGCACTCCTTGGAGGCGGCCAGGTGCAGGTAGGTGAAGAGCACCTGTCCGGCGCGCATCCGGTGGTACTCCTCGGCCACCGGCTCCTTGACCTTGAGCACCAGTTCGGCGGTCCCCCACACCTCGTCGGCGGTGTCCAGGATCGTGGCGCCGGCGGCGACGAACTCCGCGTCGGCGATGCTGGAGCCGACGCCCGCACCCGATTCGATGAAGACCTGGTGGCCGCGCAGGACGAATTCGTTGACACCCGCCGGCGTGATCGCCACGCGGTACTCGTGGTTCTTGACCTCGCGGGGGACTCCGACCTTCACGATGCTGACACCCCTTTCCGGGCCCATCGGCCCGGCCTGCTCGGCGCGCGCCGGCTCCGTCGCCGTCACTGTCCGCCACATCCGCAGGCGGTCAGTCTAGGGCTGACCGGCCCACGCGGCATCCCTCATTGTGACAGGGTGTGACGACGACTCCTGACGGTGTGTCAGGCCCGTCGTGGACGGGCCGCGCCAGCGGCTCAGCCCGGTAGCGGTGCGTCGGCCGGACGCAGCGCCGCCCACCCGGCGTCGCGGGCCCGGGCGGCGGCGAGCAGCCCCGCCACGCAGGCCGCGTTGGTGATCTCACCGGCCAGCACCATGCCCACCGCCTCGTCCAGCGCGAACCGGCGTACCGCCATGTCCGCCTCCTCGTCACGGCGCTCGTGACGCCGCTCGACCGGCACCTCGGTCAACTCCCGGGCGAGGAAGACCCGGATCCGCTCGTTGGAGAATCCGGGCGAGGTGTCCATGTCCACAAGCACGTCGAGCCGGCCGGCGACGAGGTCCACCTCCTCGGCCAGTTCCCGACGGGCGGTGTCGGCCAGATCCTCGCCGGCCTGGTCGACCAGGCCGGCCGGCAACTCCCAGAGGTACCGGCCGACGGCGTGCCGGTACTGCCGGACCATGGTCACCGAGCCGTCGTCGTGCAGCGGCACCACACCCACCGCGCCGACGTGCCGGACGTAGTCGCGCGCCGCCGTCCGACCGCCGGGCATGGTCACCTCGTCGGTCACCACCGAGAAGACCGCGCCGGAAAACCGCTCGTGCCGGGCGGTCACCTCGTACCGGTGTGCGGTCACGACGGCGAGCCGGCAGGCCGGCGGGCCGGGTCGGACCCGGCGGCGTCGACGGTCGGGCCGGCGGGCTTGGTGCTCGGATCGGCGGCGTCCGGGACCGGGTCCAGCCCCACCGGCAGCCGGTCCGCCTCCGAGTACGCGACCACGGCGGCGACGAACGCGGCGAACAGCGGATGCGGCCGGGTGGGGCGGCTCTTCAGCTCCGGATGCGCCTGGGTGGCCACGAAGAACGGGTGCTGGTCACGTTCCAGCTCGACGAACTCGACAAGCCGGCCGTCCGGGGAGGTGCCGCTGATCCGCAGACCGGCCTTGGCGAGCTGGTCCCGGTACGCGTTGTTGACCTCGTACCGGTGCCGGTGCCGCTCGCTGACCTCGGTCCGGCCGTACGCCTCGGCGACGAGGGAATCCTCGGCCAGCCGGGCCGGATAGGCGCCGAGCCGCATGGTGCCGCCCATGTCACCCTTGCCGGCGACGATCTCCTCCTGGTCGGCCATGGTGGCGATCACCGGATGCACCGCCGACTCGTCGAACTCCAGCGATCCGGCGCCGTCCAGCCCGGCCAGGTGCCGGGCGACCTCGATGGTCATGCACTGCAGACCGAGGCAGAGGCCGAGGATCGGGATCCGGTTCTCCCGGGCGAACCGCACCGCGCCGATCTTGCCCTCGATGCCGCGTACGCCGAAGCCGCCGGGGATCACGATGCCGTCGACACCGGCGAGTGCGGTGGCCGCGCCGGTGTCGGTGGCGCAGTCGTCGCTGGGGACCCAGCGCAGCTCCACCCGGGCCCGGTGACCGAAGCCGGCGGCCCGGATCGCCTCGCTGACCGACAGGTAGGCGTCCGGCAGGTCGACGTACTTGCCGACCAGCGCGACCCGGACCGTGTGCCGGGGCCGGTGCACCCGGTCGAGCAGGTCGTCCCAGCGGGTCCAGTCCACGTCGCGGAACGACAGTCCGAGCCGGCGCACCACGTACGCGTCCAGGCCCTCGCGATGCAGCACCTTGGGGATGTCGTAGATGCTCGGCGCGTCCGGGGCGGCGATCACGGCCTCCCGGTCGACGTCGCAGTAAAGCGACAGCTTGTGCTTGAGCTTCTCCGGGATCTCCCGGTCCGACCGGCACACGATCGCGTCCGGCTGGATACCGATGTTGCGCAGCTGGGCGACCGAGTGCTGGGTGGGCTTCGTCTTCAACTCGCCGGACGGGGCCAGGTAGGGCACCAGCGAGACGTGCAGATAGAAACAGTTGTCCCGGCCGAGGTCGTGCCGGACCTGCCGGATCGCCTCCAGGAACGGCAGCGACTCGATGTCGCCGACCGTGCCGCCCACCTCGGTGATCACCACGTCCGGGGTGCGGCCGACCTCGTCCGGATCGCCCATGGCCAGGATGCGTGCCTTGATCTCGTTCGTGATGTGCGGGATCACCTGCACGGTGTCGCCGAGGTACTCGCCCCGGCGCTCCTTGGCGATGACCTCCGAGTAGATCTGCCCGGTGGTGACGTTGGCCTTGCCGGACAGGTCACGGTCCAGGAACCGCTCGTAGTGCCCCACGTCGAGGTCGGTCTCGGCACCGTCGTCGGTGACGAACACCTCACCGTGCTGGAACGGGTTCATGGTGCCCGGGTCGACGTTGAGGTAGGGGTCGAGTTTCTGCATCACGACCCGCAGACCGCGAGCGGTGAGCAGGTTGCCCAGGCTGGAGGCGGTGAGACCCTTACCCAGCGAGGAGGCGACGCCTCCGGTGACGAAGATGTGCCGGATCGTCTGTGGTGAAGCCAACGCCTGCTCCCGTGGTCGTCCGTTGCGGTCGTGCAGACCGGCGCCGATCAGGCAAAGTGATCACGCGATCCACGGGTCTCCACGGTAACACCTCTGGACGTACCCCACCTCGGGGGCGGCACTCCCGCGGCTCCCGCCCGGCGGTCCGTCACCTCGGCGGACGGCTCCGCCCGGCCGGGTCGGCCGAAGCCGGGACGGCCGAAGCCGGGACGGCCGGCGACCCCGCACCCTCGGCAGGCGACTCGTCGACGTCAGCCCGCGGCTCGTCGGCCGCCGGGTCCGCGCCGTCGACCCCTGAACCTGCCACCGGGTCCGCGCCGTCGACCGGCGAACCGGCCGACTCGTCCGCCCGGTCAGCCGACGCACCGGCCGAGCCGGAATCGGCGGTACGCGGCTCCGGGGGGCGGGTCCGATCCGTGGCGTGATCCAGCACCCGCAGCGCGGACAGCGCCGCCAGCGGCACGGTCAGCGCCGCCGCCGCCCCGGCCACGTTCAGCGCCGATCCGCCGAGCAGGCCGGCGAGCAGGGCGGCGACGGGGATGCCGAGCATCGCCGCCCGGACCGCCGGATAGATACCGAACAGCCGTTTGAGGCCGCCCCACGGTTGCAGCAGCGCGAACCAGACAAGCACCGCGCCGATCAGGGCGAGCACCGTCAGCGGGCTGCCGGTGAGCGCGTCCACGCTGGCCGCGCCGGACCGGTGCACGGTCATCCCGCCGGTGCCGTCGCCCAGCGCGTCGAGGAACCGGCCCAGGCCACCTCGCTCCCCGGCCGGCCGCCGCATGTCGATCACCGCGAATCCGACGGTCACCACCAGACCGGCGATTGTCGCCCAGGCCAGCCGGCCCAGCGTGAGCCAGCCGCCGGTGCTGATCGCCGCGGCGATGCTCACCCCGGCGGTCAGCGCGACCGCACCCACCGGATCGGACCCCAGATAGGGGCTGCCCACCAGCACCACACCCAGCCCGCCGACGCAGATCAGCACGGCCGGCCGCCACTCGCGGCGGATCCGTTGCGCGAGCCACCCGCCGGAGAGCAGGATGGCGGCCGTGAAGACGCCGAAACCGACGGTGCCGAGCCCGGCGTACCGACCGCCCTCCAGCGCCGAATAGCCCGTCACCCCGTTGAGCTGCAACCGGGCCCCGGTGAGCACGTCCGTACCGACGATGATCGCGGCGACGATCACCACCGCGCCCAGCGGCCCCAACGTCCGGCGGTAGCCGCGGGCGAACCGTACCCCGGCCGTGGCCACGGTCAGCACGACGAGCGTCGTGGCGGCGAACGCCCACCCCGGATGGCCGGTACGCCACCACGGCACCGCGTCGGCGACGAGCGCCGCCGGGATGGCCAGCGCCGCCGCAACGAGCAGCACCTCCACGGCCTCGACCACCCGCCGGGGAGCCGGGGTGGGTCCGCCGGGGCCGGCGTGCCGCCGGGCGCGGCGCAACAACGGCACCACCGCGATGGCGAGCAGGAACTGGCAGCCCGCCAGCAGTGCGAAGAATCCGGAGGCGACCCGGCGCTGGGCGCCGGCCTCCTCGTCGGCGTCGGCCGGTCCGGCGATCGCGGCGGACAGGTCGGCCGGCCGGTCCTGCACCACGGTGGCCGGCTGGCCACGGAACAACTGCTCCGGCAGCGGCCGGTCGAGCGCCCGCAGCGCGGTGGGCGCCAGGTCGATCAGTTGGAGATAGCCGTCCCGGCCGGTACTGGCGGAGGTGAGCCAGCCCCGTTCCCACCCGGGGCCGTCGGCCACCGCGACGTGCAACCGGGACGTCTGGTCGGTGTCCGACACGCCGGCCACCAGGACCAGCGAATTGTCCGGCCGGGCGGCCAACAGCCGGGCCAGGGCCGCGTCGGCACGCCGGGCCGCGGCGGCCCGCTCCGCCGGGTCCTCACCGGCCACCGTGCCGAGATCTACCATGCTGAGTACGCAGGACGAGAGCAGACCGGCGGCATCCTCCGGCAGGTTCGGCTCGTACCTGTCGACGCGGCCGAACGGGCGGGCGGCGGCGACCGCCGCGCCGGGGCCGATCGCCACCGTGCAGCGCACCGACTCGGGCAACGCGCCGGGCACCGCTCCCCACGGCAGCCGGTCCTTGTTGTGCAGCACCGTGCCGCGCTGGTCGGGCAGGTTCGCGCCGATCCGGTCGGGCCGGGCGACGGTGACCGGGCTGGTCGGGCATCCGGTGGTCCCCCGTTCCCCCGGCCAGCCGGCGTAGTTGCCGGCTCCGAGGGTGAGCCAACCGTCGACCGGACAGGTCGGGTTGTGCCCGGAGCGCACCGACAGCGAACCGATGGATCCCTGCCCGGCCAGTCGCCACAGGGTCGGCGTCTGCTCCGGTGACACATCGTCCCAGCGCAGCCCGGGCACGCCGGCCATGACGACGTAGTCCACCCGGCCCTGCGGCGCGCCGACCGCGGGGCTGACCATGAGCGCCGCGACGCCGAACACCACGACGATGGCGGCCAGCAACGGCGGAACGGCTCGACGAAGCATCAGCCGCGGCCCGCCGCCGGGTCCGTCACGGCCGGTCCGGCCGTGGGGTTCGTGCCGGCGGCGGTGTCGCGGTCGCGCCGGACCGCCGGACCGGCGGACGACGCCTCCGGGCCGGCGGACACCGACGGCTCAGCGGCCGACATCTCCGGGCCGGCGGACACCGACGGCTCAGCGGCCGACATCTCCGGGCCGGCGGACACCGACGGCTCAGCGGACGCCGGCGACGTCAGCGCGGCGTACAGTCCGGCGACCTGGGCCACGGTGTCCTCCTCGGTGGGCCAGGTCTGCGCGCGGGCCGTCGCGCGCCGAGCCAGCTCGGCCCGGCGCCCCGGGTCGGCCAGCAACTCCCGGACCGCGCGGTCCACCGCGTCGACATCGCCGGGCGGCACCAGCACCGCCGCGTCGCCGACCAGGTCCGGCACCCCGCCCACCGCGGTCGCCACCAGCGGCACCCCGGCCCGCAGCGCCTCCTGGGCGAACAGCTGCCGCGCCTCCCAGTCGCTTGTCACCACGGCGAGGTCGGCGGCGGCGAGCAGATCGGTCACGTCGGTGCGGTGCCCGAGCAGGCTCACCGGCGCGCGGGCGGCGGAAACCCGCGCGGCGAGCGGCAGGTAGCTCGGCCCGCTTCCGGCGATCACCACGACCGGCGGCGGCGTCATGTCGCGCCACCGGGCGGCGGCGTCCACCAGGACGTCGTACCGCTTCTGCGGATGCAGCCGACCCACCGAGAGGATCAACGGCTGGTCCGCCGCGGCGGCGAACTCGGCGCGGACCGCCGCGCGGCCCCGCCGGGGCGGGGCGAGTTCCGGCGCCGCCACCGGAGCGGGCCGGGCGTCCCGCGCCCCGGCGGCCGCCGCCCGCTCCACCAGGTCGGCGGAGGCGCCGAGCGCCACGTCCGCCCGGCGGGCCACCATCCGCTCCGCCAGCCGCGACAGCCGTCCCCGCAGGCCACCGGAGAGTACGGCGTTGTGCCAGGTCACCACCAGCGGCTGGGCCGGCCGGGCGAGGGCGGCGACCAGGCCGGCGCGCAGCCCGTGCGCGTGCACCACGTCCACATCGCCGGTCAGCACGCGGCGCAGTGCGGCCACCGCCGCCGAGTCGGCAAGCGTCGGGTTGGGCGGGATCTCCACGGCGAAGAAGTCGGCGCCGGCCGCCACGAAGTCGAACTGGTCCTGGGTGGCCGCCGGTCCGCACACCGTCACCCGCGCCCCGCCCGCGACCAGGCCCCGGACCAGCGAGGCGACGTGCTGCCCGACCCCGCCGGTGGAGGAGGCGAGCACCAGCGCGACCCGGCCGGTCCATCCCGTTGCGCTGCTCGCGCTCATGGCGAGTGGGTCTCCTTCCCCTCGGCCCGCCGCGCACCCGCACCACCGAGCCGGCGGCGGAGCGTCCCGAGCATCGGCCGGAGGTCGCGCCGGTCCAGCGGATACGCCACGGCGACGAATACGGCACCGACGACGACACCGGACAGCATGCCCTGAACGAACGCGGCCAGGCGCGGCGGGGTGTCGAACGGCACGCCGGTCAAGGCATGTGCCACCACCGTACCGGCGACGGCCGCCACCGTACCGGCGGTGAGGCCGACCACCGCCGCCCGGGGGAGGCCGCGCAGCGCCGGTCGACCGGCGGCGCGGGCCACGACGACCACCAGCAGCACACCCAGCACCAGCATGCCGATCGAGTTGCCGGCGGCCACGGCGGCCACCCGGTACTCGACCGGCGCCAGCGCCGAGAGCGCCACGCTGGCCAGCGGCACCGCGAGCCAGCCGGCGGCGGTGGCCAGCGACGCCGACCGGGTGCCGCCCCGGGCGTACAGGGCCCGGGTCAGCACCGCGAACAGGCCGTAGCCGAGCAGGCCCGGGGCGAAGCCGGCGATCGCGGCGGCGCCGGCCCCGGTCGGCCCGGCCGCCGTGGCGTCACCGAGGAAGAACCGGGCCACCGGCGCCGCGGTCGCCACCAGGGCGGCCGCGCCGAGGCAACTGAACAGCAGCACCCGGCGGGCGGTGGGGGCCAGCACCTCCCGGTACGTCCGCTCGTCCCGCTCCGCCGCGGCGGCGGCCAGGTTCGGGTACGCCGCGACCGCCAGCGGCACCGCGAGCACCGCCCAGGGCAGCAGGAACATGGTCTGGGCCAGGTTGAACACCACGGGATCGCTTGTCGACCCGCCGTTGACCAGCCGGAGCATGACCAGCAACGCGATCTGCTGGCCGGCGACGGCGACCGCGCCCGCCACCGCGAGGCCGCCCACCTTGCGTCGCGCCTCGGCGGAGAAGGTGTACGTCGGCCGCCAGGGTCGCAGGCCGAGGCGGCGCAGCGGAATGAGCAGGGACAGCGACAGCACCACCACGCCGAGCGTCGTCCCGCCGGCCAGCAACCATTCGCCGCCGGGGCTCACCTCGGCGACGCTCGCCCCGCTGCCCTCCATCGCCGCGAAGGCCAGGTAGACACCGATCACCGTCACGCTGGACAGCAGCGGGGCCAGCACCGGCCAGGCGAACCGGCGGTGGGCCTGCAACACCCCGGTGAGCACGATGCCGATGCCGTACAGCGGCAACTGCGGGGCGAAGATCCGCAGCAGCCGGGCACCGGCCGCGATCTGGTCGGGCGACTGACTGGCCTCGTCACTGAGTAGCCCGATGATGGGTTCGGCCAGCAGCGCCACCGCCACGGCGAGCGGCACCAGCAGGCTCACGGTCCAGGTCACCAGCGCCGCCGTGGTGGCGGCCACCGCCCGCCGGTCATCCGCGGCCACCGCCCTGGCCAGCAGCGGTACGACCAGGCTGGCCAGCGCCCCACCGGCGACGATCTCGAAGATGATGTTCGGGACGGTGTTCGCCACCACGTACATGCCGCCCAGGTCGCTGTACAGCACCCAGGTGAAGACCGCGGTGCGCCCGAAGCCGGCGAGCCGGCTGGCCACGGTCAGCGCGGCGATCAGCGCGGCGGCACCGGCGATCTTCCCGGCGGCCGGGATCCGCCCGGCACCCGGCAGCCGCCCGGGGCCGGGCCCTGGCGTCGACGGGTTCACGTGTCCGACGGCCGCCGGCCGAACTCGTCCAGCTCCCGCAGGCCAGGAGTGGCCCCGATGACCCGGGTGAAACTGACCTTCTCACTGGCCGCGGTCAGCCCGACCAGCACGGCGAGGATGACCGCCCGACCCGCCGGCCCGGTCCGCGCGGCGAGCGCGACACCGAGCAGCCCGCCCAGAGCGTTCGCGCCACTGTCGCCGAGCATCACCCGTTCGTCGAGGTCGTCGGGCAGCAGCGCGGCGGTGGCCCCGAGCGGGCCGGCGACCAGCCCGCCGACGGGACCGCCGACCAGCGGCCCGCCGATCAGCAGGCCGGACTTGGCGGCCCGGCCAGGCCGCAGGTCGAGCAGGTTGACCAGGTTGGCGGTGCCGGCAACCACCCCGGCCCCGAGCAGCACGTCGACGCCGCGCGTCACCAGGCCGCCCCGACCCCGCGCGGGATGGGACCGGACCCACGGATCGGCCGCCAGCAGGGCCGCCGCGGCGACCCCGGACAGCCCCACCCCGGCGATCTTGACGAGGCCGCTGCTGATCCGGCCCTCCGACAGCGCCCGCAGGTGCCCGGCGAAACCCTTGTCCGCCTTCTGCTCGGGGCGGGCCCCCACCACGTCGTCGTAGAGCCCCACCGCCCCGCAGCCCAGGCCGGTCACCAGCGCCGCCCCCGCCGCGGCCGGGCTCGGCGCGCCGACCGCGGCGGCGACTGCGCCGCCCGCGGCGAGCGCCGGGCCGGCGGCCAGGGTGACCGGGCGACCGCGAAAGTTGGTACGCCGCAACCGCGTGCCGCGGGACGACCGGTCCACCGCGCGCAGCGCCGACCGGGCCAGCACGACTCCGAGGCCGGTCACCAGGAGGCGACCGGCGATCCGGGCGGCGCTCACTGCGGCTGCTTCGGCGCGATGGAGGCGGCGCCGGCGCCCAGCCCGTACTGGCCGGCCTTCTGCCCCGTGAGCTGCTCGACGGTCGCCAGCGCGGTGACCACCTGGCCCTGCGCGGTGCTGGCGTTGTCCACGGTCGACATGGTCTTGCTCAGCGCCGGGTCGTCGCGCACGGCGGTGACCAGGTTCCCGGCGCCGGTGCCGCTGCCGGCCACCACGGCCGCGCCGAGCTTGTCGAACTGCACCGCCATGGTGACCACCGACTGGTCCTTGCGGGCCGAGTCGCGGTCGATGTGCGGCTGGCCGCTGACGATCACCACGCCCTCGGCCGAGGCGGTGATCCGGTCCGCGACGGTGACGTAGCCGGCGTTGATGTACGCGGTGAGCACCGCCCGGCGGTCCGCCTCCGGCACCGCGGGCTGTCCGGCCCGATCCAGCAACGCGGCGGCCAGCAGGGCGCTCGACGTCTCCACCCCCTCGCTGTTGCCGGGGAGGGCACTCGCCGGGATGCTGGGCCGGGCGGTCTTGTTGGCCAACTCCAGCAGCGACACGTTGTTGTCCGGGATGACGAACTTGTCCTGGATGTCGAGTCGACCGGTGACCGTGGCCCCGGTCATCCGGAGCATGTCGGTGACGCCCTCCACGTGGTCGCGTCCGCTGGGCAGCGACACCACCAGCAGCCGCTTGCCGGTGAGTTTGCCGGACAGCAGCAGCGGGGCGGTCTCCCGGGCGTAGTCCTCCTCGCGGTTGACCTCCTCCTGAAGGCTGCCGACCGTCTGCCGCAGCTGCTCGTTCTGCTTGCTCAACCCCGCCACCCGGTCGTTGAGCGAGTCCGCCACCGGACCGTTCAGCGCCGCTGTGCCGACCACCAGGCCGATGGCCAGGGCCAGGAACACCGCCGTCAGGGACACCACGTGGTACCGAAAGTTGATCACACCGTCGCCTCTTGGTCGTCAGCCGCTCGGTCGTCGGCGCCTAGAAGAGCTGCCCGAGCTGGAAAACCAGATTGTTCCACCACTCGGACGCCACGCCGAGGTAGGCCTTCCCCACCGTCGACACCGCCACCGCGGACGCCATCGCGGCCAGCGCGGACAGCACGAGCAGCAGCAGCGACGAGCCGGAGATGCTCTGCCGGTAGAGCCGGCTCACCCCCTTGGCGTCGACCAGCTTGCCGCCGACCTTGAGCCGGGTCAGGAAGGTGGACGCCATGCCGCCCCGACCCTTGTCCAGGAACTCCACCAGGGTGGCGTGGGTGCCGACCGCCACGATCAGCGACGACCCCTTACCGTCGGCCAGCAGCATGGCCAGGTCCTCGCTGGTGGCGGCCGCCGGGAAGGTGGTCGCGCTCACCCCGAGCGAATGCACCCGCTCGAGACCCGGCGCCCGTCCGTCGGGATAGGCGTGCACGATCACCTCGGCGCCACACTGCAGCACGTCGTCGGTGACCGAGTCCATGTCCCCGATGATCATGTCTGGCGTGTAGCCGGCCTCCACCAACGCGTCGGCGCCGCCGTCCACACCGATCAGCACCGGCTTGAACTCCCGGATGTACGGGCGCAGCACGTCCAGGTCCGCCTTGTAGTCGTAACCCCGCACCACGATCAGGCAGTGCCGACCCCGGATGGCGGTGCTGATCTCGGGCAGACCCACGCCGTCGAGCAGCAGCTCCCGCTCCTGCTTGAGGTAGTCCATGGTGTTGGCGGCGAACGCCTCCAACTGCACGGACAACCCCTCCCGGGCATCCGCCATCGCCTTCGCCACGGTCTCGGCGTCCTGCCGGGCGCCGTGCGCCACCGGTTCGGTGTCCACCAACACGGTGTTGCCGTCGATCCGGACCGTGTCGCCCTCGTGGATCTGCTGGAACACGCCCTCGCCGAGGTCGTCCAGCAGCGGGATCCCCGCCTCGACCAGCACCTGCGGACCCAGGTTGGGATAGCGACCGGACACCGACGGCTTGGCGTTGAGCACGGCGGCCACCCCGACCGCGACCAACGAGTCGGCCGCGACCCGGTCCAGGTCGACATGGTCGATCACGGCGATGTCGCCGGGGCGCAACCGGCCCACCAGACGCTTGGTCCGGCGGTCCAGGCGGGCGGTGCCGGCTACGACGCCGGGCTCCGCGTTCCGGGTACGGCGCAACGTGGGTAGACGCATCGAAACCATCCTGGCACGCGAGCGCGAGTTTATTGTGCAGACATGCCCCGTCGGCACCCGACTACGGGGGACAAAACCCCCATACTAGCCCGTCGTTGTGGCACCGCTCACATGATCATCAAGGGCGCCGCTCCCGCGCCGCCACGGCCAGCAACTCCTCCGCATGGGCAATACCCAGGTCGGAATCCGGCAAACCGGCGAGCATCCGGGCCAGCTCCCGCGCCCGTTCGGTGTCCTCCACCACCCGCACCCCGCTCGTGGTCACCGCACCCCCGGTGTCCTTGGCCACCACCAGATGCCGGTCCGCGAAGGCCGCCACCTGCGGCAGGTGCGTCACCACCAGAACCTGATGACTACGCGCCAACCGGGCCAACCGTCGCCCGATCTCGACCGCGGCCTGACCACCAACGCCCGCGTCGACCTCGTCGAAAACGAGCGTCGGCGGCCCGCCGGAGCCGGCGAAGACCACCTCGATGGCCAGCATCACCCGGGACAACTCACCGCCGGAGGCCCCCCGCTGCAACGGCAACGACGGCGCCCCCGGGTGCGCCAGCAACCGCAACTCCACCTCGTCGGCACCGTCCGGTCCCACCCCCACGTCGGCACCCTCCACCGTCAACGTGGGCTCGGCCCGCCCGGCCGGCCGGGACAGCACCGCCACCTCGATCCGCGCGTGCGGCATCGCCAGGCCGGTCAACTCCACCGTCACCTGCTCGGCGAAACGGGCCGCCGCCTCCCGCCGGGAAGCAGACAGCCGAGCCGCCAACTCGGCCACCTCGGCCGCCAACCGGCGACGCTCCCGATCCAGCTCCTCCAACAGCTCGTCCGACGTGTCCAGCTCGGACAACCGGTGTCGGGCCCGATCCGCCCAGGCGATCACCCCGTCGACATCGTCGGCGTACTTGCGGGTCAGCCCCCGCAGGGTGGCCCGCCGCTCGTAGATCGCCTGCAACCGGGCCGGATCCGCGTCCAGCGCGGCCAGGTAGGCCGACAACTCCGCCGAGACGTCACCCACAAGCGTGGCCGCCTCCTCCAACCGGGCGGCGAGGTCACCCAACGACCGGTCGACCCCCGCCTGCGCCTCCAGGGTGCGTCGCGCGGTGCCCAGCAACGAGGTCACGTCCGGCGTCTCGTCCACCGGCTCCCCGGTGCCGGCGACACACTGGTATGCCACCTGAGCGGCGGTCCGCAATCCCTCGGCGTGCTCCAACCGCTGCGCCTCCGCCTTCAGGTCGTCGTCCTCCCCCGGCTGCGGATCCACCCGGGTGATCTCCTCGAGACCGAGACGCAGCAGATCGGCCTCCTGGTTGCGCTCCCGGGCGTTGCGTCGCCGGTCGGCCAGATCGTCCTCGACCCGCCGCCACCGCGCGAACACATCCCGCATGGCGACCAGCAGCTTCTCGTGCTCCGGACCGGCGAACCGGTCCAACGCCGCCCGCTGCTCCGCCGGCCGCAACAGTCGCAACTGGTCGGACTGACCGTGCACCGCCACCACCTGGTCACCGATGTCAGACAACATCGACACCGGCATGCTGCGCCCGCCGACATGCGCCCGGGACCGGCCCTCGGCGTTTACCGTGCGGCTGAGCAGCACCGAGCCGTCGTCGTCCGGCTCGCCGCCGGCATCCAGCACCCGGGTGTGCACCGTGGTGGCCACCGGCTCACCCAGCCGCAGGCGGCCCTCCACCACGGCCCGGCCCGGGTCGGCGCGCACCCGCCCGGCGTCCGCCCGACCCCCGAAAAGCAACCCGAGACCCGTCACCACCATGGTCTTCCCGGCGCCGGTCTCGCCGGTGATGACGTTCATGCCGGCGGTCAGTGGAAGAGTCGTGTCCACGATGACGCCGAGGCCGGTGATGCGAAGCTCCTCCAACACAGCCACCGACAGTAGTAGCGGGCGCCGACAATTGACCACCCGACGGGCGGCATCGTGATGCCAGCGCCGACCCGCGCCGGTCGGCGGGGCGCCGGCGGGAGCCGGCGACGCGCCGGTCGGCGGCGGTCGGCCGGACCGGCATCGCTCGGCGACGCCGCCGGCGCGTCGTGCCACCGGTCAGCGGCGACCGCCGCGCCACCCGTGCACGGGCAGCCCGAACTTCGCCACCAACCGATCGGTGAACGGACGCGGACGCAGCCGCACGACACGTACCGGCAGATCGCCACGCTGGACGGTGACCCGCGCCCCCGGCGGAAGGTCATAGACCCGCCGCCCGTCACAACACAGCACCGCCAGCGCGGCGAACGGATCCACCGTGATCGAGAACGTCGACGTGGGCGCGGTCACCAACGGCCGGCTGAACAGGGCGTGCGCGCTGATCGGGACCAACAGCAACGCCTCCACCTCGGGCCACACGACCGGACCGCCCGCGGAGAACGCGTACGCGGTGGAACCCGTCGGAGTCGCGCAGACCACCCCGTCACAGCCGTACCGGGACAGCGGCCGGCCGTCGACGTCCACGAGCAGTTCGAGCATCTGCGCACGCTCGCCCTTCTCGACGCTTACCTCGTTGAGCGCCCAGGAGTGGATGGCCGGGCCACCGTCGAACTCGGCCCGCACGTCCAACGTCAGCCGCTCGTCCACTGTGTAGGCGCGCTCCACCACGTCGCGGACCGCCTGGTCGAGGTCGTCTATCTCGGCCTCGGCAAGGAAGCCCACCTTGCCGAGGTTGATGCCGAGCAACGGCGCCTTCGCCGGCCGAGCCAACTCCGCGGCCCGCAGGAACGTGCCGTCCCCACCGAGCGCGAACACGATCTCCGCGCCATCAGCGGCGTCGGAACCCCGAACCGGCACGATACCGGGCAGGTCGAGATCCTCGACCTCCTCGGCGACCACCCGAACCTCGAACCCGGCCTCGATCAGGTCCGCCGCCACCGCGCGGGCATGCTCCGTGCTGCGCCGCCGGCCGGTGTGCGTCACCAGCAGTGCGGTCCGACCCATCACGCCTCCTCCGTGGTCACGGCGACGTCCGCCCCGTCGGCGGCCGGCCCGCCGAGTGCCCCGGACGCGACCGGGCCAGCCGGGCCGGCCGCCACCACCGCGCGCACCTGGTCCGGATCGGCGGGCGCGGCGTCGCGGCGCAACCATACGAAGAATTCGACGTTGCCGCTCGGCCCCGGGAGCGGGCTGGCGGCGATGCCGGCGAGACCCAGCCCGAGCGTCGCGGCCGTCGCGGCCACGGCCAGCACCGCCTCCGCCCGCAACGCCGGATCACGCACCACCCCACCGGCGCCGACCCGCTCCTTGCCGACCTCGAACTGTGGCTTCACCATCAGGGCCAGGTCACCGTCCCCGGCCGTACAACCCGCCAGGGCCGGCAGCACCAGCCGCAACGAGATGAACGACAGGTCCGCCACCGTGACATCGACGGGACCGCCGATCGTCTCCGGCGTCAGGGCCCGGACGTTTGTCCGCTCGAAGACGCGCACCCGCTCGTGGCCGCGCAGTGACCAGGCCAACTGGCCGTATCCCACGTCGACGGCGACCACCTCGGCGGCACCGGCGCGCAGCAGCACGTCGGTGAAACCACCGGTCGAGGCGCCCGCGTCCAGGCAACGCCGACCGGCCACCGTAAGCCCCGCAGGCCCGAACGCGACAAGCGCACCGGCGAGTTTGTGACCACCCCGGGAGACGTACTCGGTGGCCGGATCGGCGCCGAGCACCCGTACCGCATCCGCCGGGTCGACCATCGCGGCGACCTTCCGGGCCGGCACTCCTCGAACCTGGACCCGGCCGGCCTCCACCAGCGCCGCGGCCTGCTCGCGCGAGCGGGCCAGACCGCGACGGACCAGTTCGGCGTCGAGCCGGGTACGACGTGCCATGGCGCGGATCTCCGAGGGGTACGGGGTGGCGGGGCGGATCGCCGACGCCACCGTGCTCAGGTCTGGTCGATGCTGGCGAGGGTCTCCCGCAGAATGCGGTGCGCCGCCTCGTACTGGGCGATCTGGTCGGCCGGCGACAGGTCAGCGGCATTGGCGATGCCCCGCACGGCGGCGTCAACCGCCGGGTGACGCGCCTCGACGTTCGCCGCACCGCCGTCGGGCGACGCCGCCGGCTCGGACCCGGGGGGCGGGCCCGGTCGCGGAGGGTCTGGCCGGGGCCCGCCGGGCGGCGGGCCGGGCCGGGGCGTCGGTCGTTCGGATTCCGGAGAACTGGTCACCTGTCCCGCTCCTCCACGATCAGGCCGGCGGCTGTTCGGTGCCGGCACGCCTGGTGGCGGCCTTCCGAGCCGGCGGCGGGGGCAGCTTCTTGGCGTCGAGCCGCTTCTCGCCCGGCGCGGTCTCCACGGCCCGGCCCGGGGCGGCCGCCCCGCCCGCCTTGCTGGCCTTCGTGGCCGGTGCGGCCGCCCCGCCCGCTGGGATGGCCTTCTTGGCCGGTCCGGCCACCCCACCCGCCTTGATGGCCTTCTTGGCCGGTGCGGCCTTCTTCGCCACGGCCTTCTTGGCAGCCACCTTCTTCGCCACGGTCTTCTTGGTCACCAGATCCGGCGACCCGGCCTGAGCCGTCGACACGCTGGCCGCCGGTGCGGTGCCCGAGCCTGCCTGGGCCACCCGCAGCTCGCGTTCCAGTTCCCGAACCCGGGACGTCAACTCCGCCACCTCATCGGCGGTGGCCAGGCCCACCGCCCCCAGGGCACGATCCACCTCGAAACGGACGAGCTTGGTGAGCGCCTCCCGGTTGGCCAACCCGGTGGAGACGAGCTCCTCGGCGAGCGACTGCAGCTGGGCGGCCGTCGCACCGCTCTGACCCACCATGCGCCGGACGGCCGTCTGCGCCTTCTTGCGGGACGCCTCGGTCAGTCCGAGGGCCACGTCCAGGTAGGCCCGCCATGCGTCCTGCATCCCGAATCCTCTCGCCGTGTCGACAGTCCGGCTGTCACGCTACCGGGCGTCCGGGATGACCGGTGTGCGGTAGCGTTCCCGAGTGACGATCGTGGCGGGCAAGGCGAGAGGGCAGAAGCGTGGCCAACGTTGACGAGTGCCGGCAGGCACTGCATGACCTGGCCGCGCGCCTGGAAGCGAACGCCGCGGAGGTTCGCGACCGCGTGGACCTCGACCGCACGCTGGCATGCCGCGTCACCGACCTGGAGACCGCGTTCCACGGACGGCTCAAGGACGGGCGCCTGATCGACCTGGCTGACGGAGACGATCCCAAGGCGAAGATCGCGATGAGCATCGGCAGCGACGACCTGATCGCGCTCGTGCACGGACGGCTGGACGTGGCGAGGGCACTCGCGTCCCGGCAGATCTCTGTCAAGGCCAACCCGTTCGACCTGTTGAAACTCCGCAAACTGTTGTAAAGCCGCCCTGGTGGTCCCGGCCTCCGGGGCGTGGACCCCGTGTGGACCCCGGGGGACGCGCCTCCCAGGTGTTGGTCCCCGGGGCGCCACCAGAGGCGGTCGCGGCGCCAGGGTCGGAGGCTCCCGCCAGGGTCAGGCTCGGAGGCCCCCGGGGGTCAGGCTTCCGGAACGCCGAGTTCGCGCAACGCCGTTTGGGCCGACGCACCATCGCCAACAACCCGGTCGACGGCCCGCTGACGGTCGTGGCGGGTCTGCTCGGTGGGCTCGACGCTCCGCTCGAAGGCCCGCCCTGCCCCGCCCCGTCCGTCCGGCGCGGCCCAGGCCGCCGCGCACATGACCGGCAACGCGTCCAGCGCGCGCCCGGTGCCCGCCAACCGCAGTACGCCGTCGGTCAGGTCGGCCCGCCAGCCGTCAGCCGTCGGGACCGCCGCGTCCGCCGACCCGGTCGCCGTCGACAGCCGCACCACCCGCGCCGGATCGAACAGACCGGTCAGGTCCGACGCCACGTAACTGGGCCGGGCTGCCGGCGGCGCCGCCAACAGGTCGACCACCGTGCTGACCCCGGTCAGCACGAGCAGGCTGTCCAGTCCGGCCCGACCTGCCCCCTCGATATCGGTGTCCAGCCGGTCACCGACCACCAGGGCGCGGCCAGATCCGGCTCGCCGGGCGGCGGTGCCGAACAGCGCCGGCTCCGGCTTGCCCACCACCACGTCGGGATCCCGGTCCAACGCGGTCCGCAGGGCGGCGACCAGAGCGCCGTTGCCGGGCAACGGTCCCCGCGGGCTGGGCAGCGTACGGTCCGTGTTGGTCGCCACCCAGAGCGCGCCACCGCGCACCGCGACGGCCGCCTCGGCGAGTTCCGGCCACCCCACCTCCGGGCCGTAGCCCTGGACGACGGCGACCGGCTCCGACCCGGCATCGGCCACCGGAGTCAGCCCCGCGTCCCGCACTTCCGCACGCAGTGCGTCGGCACCCACCACGAGCACC
Source organism: Plantactinospora sp. GCM10030261 (assembly GCF_042666615.1). Taxonomy (NCBI): domain Bacteria; kingdom Bacillati; phylum Actinomycetota; class Actinomycetes; order Micromonosporales; family Micromonosporaceae; genus Plantactinospora; species Plantactinospora sp. GCM10030261. The sequence goes on along the minus strand of NZ_JBHTDD010000043.1, from coordinate 2,705 downwards.
GGGGAACCGGCGGGCAGGCGGTCGGCCAGCACCGCCGCCGCCGCGCCGGCCGACGTGAGAACCTCGTCCGGCCGGGCGGGAATCCCCATGCCGGTCAACAGGTCCGCCACCTCGGCGGCCCGACGGGAGGCGTTGTTGGTCACGTAGGCCACCGGCGTACCGGCGTCGTGTAACCGCCCGACCGCCTCGACGGCACCGGGGATCGGCCGGTCGATCAGATACAGCACCCCGTCGAGATCGAACGCGACCAGGGCGTACCCGGCGACCAGTCGATCCGAGGTCACCGCCGCTCCGGCCCGCCGTCGTCCGGCGTCGACCGGCTCGGGTCCGCCTCCGCGGTCGCGGCGTCATCCCGGACGTCCTCGGCCGCGTCGACAGGCTTCTCATCGCCGGTCCCGCCGCCGAGGTCGGCGGTGTCTCGCCCCGCACTGTCCTCCTCGGCGTCGGCCGCTGCGACCACGTCCTCGGCGCTTCCGTTCTCGGCGCTTCCGTTCTCGGACTCCTCGGCGCTTCCGTCCTCGGACTCCTCAGCCTCAGCCTCCTCGGCCTCGGCTTCCTCCAGCACCACGCCGTCCAGCTCCAGGAGCCGCTCGGCCGCGTCCGTCTCCGACTCCTCGTCGACCTCGGCGGCCCGGGCGAACCACTCACGAGCCTCGTCGCGCCGTCCCACGGCCAGCAGGGCGTCCGCGTAGGCGTACCGCAGCCGCGCGGCCCAGGACTCGGCCGCCGGCGCGGTCAGCTCCCGCACCTGCAGCATCGCCACCGCGGCGTCCCCCTGGCCCAGGTCACCCCGGGCACCGGCCGCGACGATGAGCAACTCGATCGCCTGGGCCGGCTCCAGCGCCGCACGGTCCGCGCCCCGGAACAGGTCAACCGCCCGCTCAGGTCGGCCCAGAGCCCGCTCGCTGTCCGCGATCACGGCGAGGTGCGACTGCCGACCGGACATCCGGTGGTACGTCCGCAGCTCGGCGATCGCAGTCTGCCACTCCCCCGCGCGGTACGCGGCCAGGCCGACCGCCTCGCGTACGGCGGCGATCCGGGACGCCAGCCGTCGGGCGGCGTACGCGTGAGCGAGCGCCTCCACCGGGTCCTCGTCGATCAGGCGACCGGTGGCGACCAGGTGCCGGGAGACGGTGTCCGCCGCCGGCTTCGCCAGCGAGAGCAACTCGGCCCGTACGTCGCGGTCCAGATCACTGGCCTCGATGTCGTCGGGCAGCACAGGCCCCGCCTCCGACGGACGTGCCTCGTCCCGCACCCCGCGATCGTCTCGACGGTCTTCACCTCGGTCGTCCCGCCGGAAGCCGCCCTCGCGGCGGTCGCCACCACGCTCGTCCCGCCGGAAGCCGCCGTCACGCCGGTCGCCGCCCCGGTTGTCCTGCCGGTAGCCGCCGGGTCGGTCGTCGCGCCGGTCACGGTCTCCCCGGAACCCACCCGAGCGGTCATCGCGACGGAAGCCACCCTCACGCCGGTCACCGCCCCGGAAGCCACCCGAACGGTCGTCCGGACGGTAACCACCCTCGCGGCGGTCACCACCACGGTCATCCCGCCGGAAGCCACCCTCACGCCGGTCACCGCCGCTCCGGAACCCAGCCGATCGATCGTCGGAACGGTAACCGCCCTCGCGGCGGTCGCCGCCCGGGAAGCCACCAGGCCGGTCGTCGCGCCGGTCCCGGTCACCCCGGAACCCACCCGAGCGGTCACCGCGACGGAAGCCACCCTCACGCCGGTCACCGCCCCGGAAGCCACCGGGACGGTCGTCGCGCCGGTCCCGGTCACCCCGGAACCCACCCGAGCGGTCATCGCGACGGAAGCCACCCTCACGCCGGTCACCGCCCCGGAAGCCACCCGAACGGTCGTCCGGACGGTAACCACCCTCGCGGCGGTCGCCACCACGGTCATCCCGCCGGAAGCCACCCTCACGCCGGTCACCGCCGCTCCGGAACCCACCGGGACGGTCGTCGCGCCGGTCCCGGTCACCCCGGAACCCACCCGAGCGGTCATCGCGACGGAAGCCACCCTCACGCCGGTCACCGCCCCGGAAGCCACCCGAACGGTCGTCCGGACGGTAACCACCCTCGCGGCGGTCACCACCACGGTCATCCCGCCGGAAGCCACCCTCACGCCGGTCGCCGCCCCGGTTGTCCTGCCGGTAGCCGCCGGGTCGGTCGTCGCGCCGGTCACGGTCTCCCCGGTAGCCGCCGGGTCGGTCGTCGCGCCGGTCCCGGTCACCCCGGAACCCACCCGAGCGGTCATCGCGACGGAAGCCACCCTCACGCCGGTCACCGCCCCGGAAGCCACCCGAACGGTCGTCCGGACGGTAACCACCCTCGCGGCGGTCACCACCACGGTCATCCCGCCGGAAGCCACCGTCTCGGTCACCTCGGTGGCCGCCTTCGCGGCGGAAGCCGTTGTCCCGGTCGCCACCGCGATAGCCCCGCTCCCCGTCACTCCGGGACTCCCGGTCGGGTCGGTACGGTGCCCGGTCCCCACGGCGCGGCGCGCCGCCCCGCCCGGCGTCACGGCCGGGCCGGTCGTCGTGGCGGCGCGGGCGGTCGCCGCCGTGCGGTCCTGAGCTCACGGGGTCCATCCTTCCTGATGGCACAACTTCTGTGGAAACGCAGTTGAGGGCCACCCTTTACCGGGTGGCCCTCGACTGGATGATTGTCCGGCGGCGTCCTACTCTCCCACACCCTCCCGGGTGCAGT
>NZ_JBHTDD010000042.1:0-42075 GCF_042666615.1 Plantactinospora sp. GCM10030261 | reverse complement strand
CCCTGAACGCCTTCCAGATCGCCTTCGAAGGCCGGCTCACCCCGGCCAACAACTGACCACCTCAACAACCAAGATCAGCCGTTAACTTGACAGACCCAAATCCCGGGTCTGAGCGACGAGACCGCCCAACTGATCATCGGTGAGATCGGCCTGGACATGACCCGGTTCACGGGTAGCTGTTCGAGCGATGTATGCGGAACCCGACAGCGGAGCCGGGCCTATATGACCCGGCTCCCTTGCTGGTCAGTACGGGCGAAGCGACGTGAAGAACTGCGTCAGTTCGCCGGCGAGCAGGTCCGGTTCCTCGAGCGGCATGAAGTGTCCGCCCCTTCCTGGTTCGCTCCAGTGCTGGATGTTGGTGCAGGCGCGTTCGGCGATTTCGCGGGGGAAGTTGGCCATTGAGGGTTCGGTGCTCACCGTGAACGCGGCGGGCACGGTGATAGTCGGTCGTCGGCTGTTGTGGTCGAAGTCGAAGTACTGCCGGAACGACGAGCCGATGGTGCCGCTGGTCCAGTACAGGGTGATGATCGTGAGCAGGGTGTCCCGGTCGAAACGGCTTTCTAGGTCCCCCTGGTTGTCACTCCAGTCTCGGTACTTGTCGATGAGCCAGGCGGCCAGTCCGGCTGGGGAGTCATTCAACGCTGCGGCGATGGTGTCCGGCCGGGTGCCCATGATGGCGCTGTAGCCGCCATCGGTCTCGTCGTATGCCGCCTCGGCGTCCAGGAATGCCTGCTCGGGGGGCGATATCGGGTGGGAGTCGAAGTTGGCCGGGAACGGTGGGTGGATCATGTGAATGCCGGCTACCTGCTCCGGGTACAGGGTGCCCATCCATCCGGTGACCACGCCGCCGACATCGCCACCGAAGGCGCCGTAGCGCTGGTAGCCGAGGACGTCGGTCATCAACAGGTGCAGCGTCTGTGCCATCGAAGCGCGGGTGAGCGGGCCATTCGGCAGCTGCGAGTAGAGGAAGCCTGGCAGCGAGGGCACCACCACGTCGAATGCGTCGGCGGGGTCGCCCCCGTACTTCACGGGGTTGGTCAGGCGATCCACCAGCGGCAGCATCTCCACGAAGCTGCTGGGCCAGCCGTGGCTCAGGATCAGCGGCAGCGGTGCGGGCGCGCCGGCCGGACGCGCCCCTGGTACGCGAAGGAAGTGCATGCGTCGGCCGCCGATCTGGGCCTGGTAATGCGGCAGTGCGTTGAGTTCGGCCTCGCGAGCCCGCCAGTCGAACCCGTCGACCCAGTAGGACACCAGGTGTCGCAGGTAGTCGGGGTCCGCGCCGGCCTGCCACGGCTGGTCGCCGCTGCGGTCCGTGAAGCGGGTACGGGCCAGTCGAGCCCGCAGGTCGTCGAGTACCTCGTCGGATACGTCGATACGGAACGGGGAGAAGGTCATTGTTCCTCCGGTTAGGAGGGCGCTCCCCGACGCGAAGTCAGCGGACAGGGATGGCCGGGTGGAGCGCCCAGACGTGACATTGGGTGTTCACCGGGCTCACCTCCCCTCATCGCTGACAGGGGTCAGCCTACACATCCTCTCTTGCCGCGATGACGGCGTGGCACGGTTGGGCTTGTCAGTGACCGATCGTCACCTGCGGGACACCCGACGGTCACCGGATCGGCCTCACGGTCAAGGGGCGAACTGGGGTGTTGAGGAGGCGGCCAATTCCGGGTGATTGCCTCCTCGAAGCGTTCCCAGGCTGCCTGGGTGAAGGGATAGGCCCCATCAAGGATCAAGCCGGCGACGTGAAGTGCTTCCTCACGCGTCCGGGCCGCCTCGGCTGCGGTTATCCATCCGCAGGTGACGGCGTCGTCAAGTTCGTCGTCGTCGGCGAACCCGACGGTCCTGCCGTTACGGCTGATCCTGGGAGGGTGGGCGGATGGACCGACACACCGCCACTCGTCGACTCAAGCGCCTGGCCCACGTCGCGGGGACTCAGATGCCGAGGATGCACCCCCACATGCTGCGCCACACGTTCGCGACCACCATGCTCGACGCCGGCGTCAGCCTGCGCGACGAGCAGATCGCCGCTCGTCACGCCGACCCCGCGTCGGGTCCGCAGACGCATATTGGCGTACGTACTCCCAGACCGGTTCGGAGAGATCCTCATCGGACCGCTTCTGTCCCACCACCTCGTACCAGGCAAGGTTCTCGATCCAGAACCGGGCAATGAACCGGTCGAAGTCGTCGGCCACCCGCATCAGGTCCTCATGCGCTTCCTCCTGGGGGACCACCCGAAGGTCGTACGCCTCGCCACCGCAGAGGACCTCGTGGCGGCCATCTGGCAGCAGGTGCAGATACCAGAACAGACAACCCTGCTGGTCGTTGAGGAACCGCACCAGCTGCGCGCCATGGTGGACGGGGCTCGACGCCCACGGAAGATCGAAGCCCAGTAACACGACGTACAGGTCGGCACCCAATCGCGCAGCACCGGATCAGCCATGAACGCGACGAACTGCTCCGGCAAGACGGCCTCATTCTCGGACACGGGCGCACCGTGGGTCAGTGTGTCCAGGCCGTACTGACCGGCAGCGCGTTCACCGAGTGGCACCAACTCCCGCATCCAGCTGTGCAGACCACCTGGGTGCCCGAGGGGAAGCGCCGGCAGCACGGTGTGGGAGCTGCCGCTGTATGTGGCGAAATCGACCTCGTGGCTGCGGAACCTGCCGAGATCGAACGAGATCCAACCGTCCTTGATCGTCATGGCGGCACCATAGAGCCGGCCACCGACAGCGCCCGCCGCGTGAGTACTCGCGCCCAACCGAATCACCGATCCAGAAGCCTGTATGACGAGAAGGAGTGCTCGGCTACGATATGTTTGATGCGCTCCGTCTACGCACCTGGCGGGTAGAGCAACTGCCCGAGCAGGCGTTGCAGGTCACTGGCCACCGGCGCTGTGACCGGCTTCCGGGGCGCGGTTGAGGACCGACCGAACTGGTTGGTCGCGGACCCGCCTCGCCAACTCACGTTTCATGGCTAATTGGTCGGATGATGGTTGTGGTTGGCTTAGCCACGGCCGGGATGCCGGCCGTACGGGCCAACTGGCGCACCGTGCGGGGTTGTGTCTTGCGGATGGCTGGATCTCCACCCCGAGTGTCGCCTCGGTCAGATGCTTGGAGAGTTCGTGCACCGCCAGCTGACGTGCACGGATCCGCCGAGGAAGTGTGCGTAAAGCGGATCGGCTCTCAGTTGACGGGCCGGTCCCGGCGGTGCGCCCCCATCGGCAGACCGTCATGTCAAGATGACGCTCGCGATGAGAACTGACGTGGAGCGTGATCGGGCCATTCTCCTGCGGAGATTGGAGGTTCTGAAGCTGCCGGTCGCGCCGTTGCAACGCCACGGATCCGTGATGCCAGCGCAGCCAGCGGACACGATGCGGGAGCCTGAAGCGGTCGCCGTAGGTCCCGACGGCACCGCGTTGGCCGTGTGGCGGTTTCGCAAGGGCGTCAATCGCAAGCAGGTGACGTGGCATGTCCCCGGCAGGCGACGTGTCCTCGGTGCTGTCGATGTCGAAACCGACCTGCAGGTGAGCTTCGTGCAGCCGCTGCCCGAGGGGCGCGTGCTCCTGGCGGCTACTCGGGCCCGGACTAGCGGAGCCAACGCCGAGGTATGGAGCAGCAGCGGCGATCTACAGCATCGGGGCCACCTCGGCGACGCCATCGAGGACCTGCTGACCACCCCCCTCCGGCAAGGTGTGGGCCAGCTACTTCGACGAGGCGATGGGCGGATGCGGCCCCGAAGGCCACGGCCTCGCGCGTTTCAACAGCGACCTGACCGTCGATTGGGTGTACCCGCTGAACTCCGGGCTGCCCTACATCTCGGACTGCTACTCGCTCAACGTCGCCAGCGAAACCGCATACTTCTGTCCCTACACCCACTTCCACATCCTCTCCGCGACCGGCAGCCAGGTGACTGACTGGGGACCATCCCCGTACAGGTCTGCTCACCACCTGTTGCGACGCGGCCCGGATCTCGCTCTGATCAGGGGATGGGGTCCGGAGTACGACGTCGCGACGATGCTGCGGATCAGCCGAGACGACCAACCTCAGTTGGGTGCGCAATGCCGAGTCGTGCTCCCTGACGGCATGGAGACCCGCGGATTGCAGTACATCACCCGAGGCGGAGAGCTGCACGCCTTCATCCGATCCACCTGGTATCACACCGACCTCGACAGCCTGAGCACCGCAGCGGCCGGCACCGGTGTGTAGGGGCCGAGCCGACCCGATCCGGCGTCCGCTCATGCCGCTGATCGTGCGCTCTCCGCTACGGCGGGCCTCCCCGTCAGTAGCAGCCGCAGCTCCGCGAGGTGCGTACCTTACGATTGCTCTGGCGGCCGCACGTGTGGAGCCACTCGTTCTCCCGGAGCGAGGTTGTCACGCCAGTAGCGGTAGACCAGGCCGGGTACCACCTCAACCGACCCGGCTGCGACAAGACAGACCACAAGATCACCCCCGGCCGGTGCGTCGACGTCGAAGGCAACGATCGCTGGTGGCTCCTCACCGACGTGCCGACGCACCAGTGCGCGCTCGTCGAGGGTGGATTCCCGAAACCGGGGATCCCGGAATTGGGTCGGGCAGGCCATGTATGCGACGTCCGTGAAAACCACCTCGAGACCGTGATGGTAGGTCAGGTCGTGTCCCGCGGCCAACCGAAGCTGGGAGCCATCGAAGTGCAGCACGTCCCAGTCCCACCAAGATCCCTCAGGCAGTTCGATCACACCGTCGATTCTCCCACCGGTGATCAGTCAATGGATCGAGTCGGCATCCGGATCTGCCGCCGACTGCGCGACTGCGGAGGCCAGCGCTGTCAGCACAGCGGTGACCGGTACAGCACTTCGACGTACCTGATCTGGTCGTGGACCACGTCGAGGATGAGGTAGCCCGGCCATGGCGCATCGAGGCAGACATTGCGGTGGCCATCGCCGTAGGCCTCAGCCGGCTTCGGCGCGGTGTGGAAGCTCTGGCAGAAGTCGTCTCCGCAACCGCACGTCCGCACGACTCGCAGCCGCCCGACCTGTACAGCCACTCCGAGCAGGTGGGGGAGCGGCGGATCGCCGACGTCGTCGCCGGGCTCGACGTACAGGATCTCTACCTGAACGAACGGACTACCCTCCATCTGGCGGAACTCGCGCCGCTCCGCCACCTGCGCAGCGTCTCGATCAACCGTGCGACAGCGGTCACGGCGGCCGTGTCGCCCGGCGTGCCGGTCGAGTGGCTGTCGATCGACGCCGCCGAGATCGACCTTCCGCCACTGAGCGGGCATCCGACCCTGTGGGGACTGAAGCTCGCCTCCCGCTCCCCGGTCGCGATCGGGGCGCTGGCCAACCTGCCGGCCCTCGCCCACCTCGACCTGTCCGGGGCCCACGTGAGCGACCTGCACCGGGTCGCGGACTTGCCCGGCCTCCGGGTGCTGGAGCTCAGCCTGGCCCAGTGGCGGGAACTGCGCGAGCGCGATGCGCTGCCGACCGGGCTGGCGGCCGCAGCGCTGAACGGATTCGCCCGGCTAAAGGAAGCCGACGAGTGGGCCACCTGGCTGCGAGGAGCCGCCGGCCCGCGGTGAGCGGGCGATCACGTGCTTCTTCTCCTGCTCGTCACGCGTCGACCAAGATTGGGTGCACGGATAAGTAGCCGCCGAACCCGGATCGCGAAGCGTCACAGAGGACTCATCAAGTCAACGTCCGGTCGTAGCCGACGAGCGTGTGTTTGTTCTTGCCTGTGACCGGACGCCTTGTCGGTCTACGCGAAGATCACCTATTGGTATCTCACTGCGCATCGATCGGCGAGCTTTTGTGAACGGCGGGTTCAGCTTTGGCCAATTTTCACCCAGTCTCCGTCGGCGGCCGCTCGAGCAAAGAATCGCACCACCTCCTCGTAAAGATCACGAAGGTCGTTTGCGTCGTCCGGGGTGTAGTTGGCCGGATAGACGTTTCGAGCGTTCAGCAACTCCGGATCGAAGACCGCCATGAACCGGTCGGTGGAAACAGCGTCGAGCCTCGCTGCGATGTCGCACACGGACTCCGGGTTGAAGAGCACGTCGGTGTCGTCGAAGTCCTCGTCACCCATGAGAGGGCTGAGGTCAGGGCCGCCCGCGGCGTCCACCAAGTACTCGATGGCCTCCCAGAGCTTGTCGAGATCACACATCCGCCAGGCGCCATCCAGTTGATCAACGTAGTCGCTGGCGGCTCGCTGGTCGGTGGCACGCAGCGTGCGCCACATCTCCACCTCGACCGGGCGCAGCCGGTCGTAGCTGCCGATCATCCCCATCGAATTATTGTGCGCGACGACCCGCAGTCCGTGGGCGCCGACGTCCGCTCCGTTCGGACCCTATCGAGAGGCGGCGATCTGGATGATGAGGTCGATGCGTTCCTCTTGTCCGGCAGGGGGTGGTGGCCGCTCTTCGACAGGACGGCGATGCCATGCAGGGCGCTCCAGACAACGTCAGCGAACAGTTCGCGCCGCTCGTTGTCGGGGTGGAAGCAGCTGACGAACCCGTCGAACGACCTGGAGCTTCGGGCACGGCGTCCGGACCTGCCGCGAATCACTCGTCACCGAGAGTGATGTCGGCGCCGGTCGCCGACGTCCGGACGTGCCGATGTGCGGATTCCTGATCTTGGTGACGCATCTTGTGCCACCACGACGAATTGAGGGAAGCCGGTCGGTGTGGCACGTCCTCGGAGTGTGATTGCGACTCCGCGATCGACGATCAATCGATGGCTGCGGTCGGGGAAATCTTCTCGAAGAAGGCGCGTTCGGACAGTACGTGGTGGGGACGTGGGACCCCAAGTTCCTGACGGACCTCCACGAACAGCCGGACCAGGTGGTCCTCGAGCTGATCCAGCGCCGACGGCTCGATCTCGTCCTCCCGTGGCGGCAACCCCTCGAGCTGGCGCAGGAGTCCGTAGCCGTACCGCAATGCGTACCGGGCTTCCTCTTGCACCTGAAGCGAAGTCGTACTCAGCCTCAACCGCTCGAACTGAACCCGGGCCTCGTCGTGGGCCTCCCGCATCGCCGTACGGCGGCCCTCCGAATCGTAGCCCCGCCCCCAGAACGCCTGACGCAGGCGGACGAGGGCCGCCGTGAAGTCGACGCACGCATTGCGCAGCCGCTCGCGCCGCTCGCTGATGTCGGCCTTCCTGGCCCGCCACACGTCGGTGAGCAGAGTGCCGACGATACCCAAGGCAGTACCTGCCAACGCGAACAGGGCCTCTCGCACGAGGCCGATTATGACGATCGCGTCCGCAGAACGCGAGCCCCACGAACCAAGATCAAGTGTCCGCTCATGTCGCCGACCGGCCGGGGTATCCCGGCAGGAAGTCCAGCCTGGTCCGCGGTGGCGCCGGGCTGCCCGTGGACGTGTAGGCCGGCGCCAGCCGGTCCCCGTCGGCGAGGACCCGGCCGACGAGAAACGGCACCTCCTCGTCCAGCAGGTCATACCGTCCGGTCCGGGCGGCCCCCTGGCCCGCGAAGCACTGGTCAGCTTTCCGTCCTTGACGTCGGCCAGGTCGGTGTCATACTAGCAAGGCATCCGATAGACACCGTCTAACGAATAAGATGACGTCTAGTCATCGTGCTCACGTCCGGTGAATCCCGCTCTTACGCCCGCCCTGCTCGTAACCACCTTCCCTCACCAGCGCACCCATCGGAGTTCTCGATGATTCACTCGTCCTGTCGCCCGGCTGGCGTCATTGCTGCCGCGCGGCTGGTCACCGCGCTGCCCGCCGTACTCGTCGGGGCCCTGCTGATGGCGGTCCTTGCGGCCTGCGGCTCGGAGAGCCCCGACGGAGTGGCCGGGCAGCCGGTGCCGGCCGGCGACGCGGGAACCACCGGGAGCGGCCCGCCGGGGGCCGGCGCGCCAGCGACCGGCGTCAGCCCGCCCGACGCGGTAGCTGCCACCAGTATCGACAATCCGTGCACATTGCTCACCGCTGGTGAGGTACGAGCGGTGATCGGCGAACACGACGGTGGACGAAGCTTGAGCTTCGACGGGGGGAGCGCCTGCATGTGGAGCAGTCCCGGCACCGCCGCAACCGTCGTCGTCGGGATCGGGGCGCCAGGCAGCGCGCCCGGTGGAGTGCTGGCGGAGCCTGACTACGCCACCGCGACGCGGGGCCCTGACGGCATCAGATACGCGACCGGGTCCGGCAGTGTCGCCGAGTTCGCCATTGGTGACCGGCAGTGCGAAATCCAGCTCTCGGACGGCGAAGCCGACAGCGCGACCGCCGTCAGGCTCGCCGGTCTGGTCCGCAGCCGCCTCACGTAGAAGGGCTCCCCGATGCCAACGTCCAGCCCCCGACCCGCCACCCGTCGCCCGGCGGGAGTCCGGCCCACACCGCTGATCGGGCTGCTGGTCGCGCCGTTGCTGTTCGTGCTCACCGGCTGCGGGGGCGAGCAGGATCCGGCGCCCAGCGGAGCCCAGCCTCCTGCGGTCGCCACGGAGGCGCCCACGCCCACCGGACCGACGGAGGCACCGGCCGCCGCACCGAAGGTGGAACCCTGCTCGCTGGTGAGCAAGAAGGAAGCCGAGCAACTGGCCGGCACACCGTTGGAGGACGCCAAGCCGGTGCGGGAGACCTGCACCTACACCGGACCGGTCACCGGGCCGACCGCCCAGGTGGAGATCTTTGTCGGCGACGGCGCCAAGAAGTACCTCGACATCGAACGCGACCTCGGCCACGAGCTGCGCCCGCTGACCGGGGTCGGCGACGAGGCGTATGCCACCGACGAGGCCGCTTTTGTCAGCAAGGGAGGGCTGTGGGTCTCGATCCGGCTGGTCCGGCTGAACGACCCGAAGGAGAACCGCAAGCCCCTGGAGGCCCTGGCTCGTACGGTGGCAGGCCGGCTGTGAGCACTGGTAGCCCGAACCCCCGCCGGACGGGTGGACCGATCCGTCCGGCGCGGCACCGGCGGCTCAGCCGACTGGCGGCCGCGTGCACCACGATGGCCCTGCTGCTGGCCGGTGTGGCGTGCCGTGGCGGAGAACCGAGCACCGCGAGCGGTGGCGAGGATCCGTACAGCGATGCCGCGATCCAGTACGGAATGGCTCCCGCGCCGGACCCGGACGTCGTACTGCAACCGGACGTGGTCATCGTCGGCGACGGTGGGCGCTCCATTCGCTCGGTCACCGCCGACGGGCTGACCTGGCGGATCGACGGCCGGGCCAGACGCGCCGACGAGCTGGCGGTCGGGAAGATCATGTTTGTGACCGGGCGCGCCATCGGCCGGGTGCTGCATCTCGGGCGGTCGGGTTCCGACCTGCTGGTGACGGTCGGTCCGGTGGACCTCACCGAGGTGATCCGGGATGCCACCCTCTCGGCGAAGGGCGTTGCGCTGAAAGACCCGATCGTCTACTCGGCCGGGGATCCGATCTGGGCGGAGACGGCGGCCGAGCCCGGTGGTGGATCCGGTGGTTCCGGTGGTGGGTCCGGTGGTGTCGCGTCGGAGAACCCCGATCTCGTACGACCGGTGGCGCTCGCGGCACCCACGGATCGTCCCCAGGCGCCCCCGGCGACCCGGGGCGACGTGACCAGGAAGCCCGAGAGCAAGCAGGTGTACGGCATCTGCTGTGACGGCGAGGCCGGCGTCCATTTTGGATACCGGCGAAACGGTGCCAGGGTGTTCGGGGAAGTGTCGGTCACTTTTGACACTCCGCAGGCTGATGTCTACCTGGAGATCGTCGGCGGATCAGTCAAGCGCGCGGAGATGAAGATCAGTGCCGGGTTCGGGCTCAAGGTACGGTTCGAGGCGGGCACCGAGACCGGCGAGAACGTCAGCCCGGTCTTCCCCATCGGGCAGGAGTTCAGCATTCCCGTACCGATCAGCGGCCTGCCGCTCGCGCTGACCATCAGCCAGACGCTGGCCATCAAGACGGCGTTCGGTGGCAAGGTCGGCACCATCAACGGCGGCGGGGAGTATTCGATCGCCGGTTCCATCGGCTACGGCTACCACCGCCCGTACTGGGGGCCAGTCGTCGAGAAGAACTTCAAGCTCAAGAACAGCCTGGGCGACTCGCTCACCGGGATACCGGTCGGCGTCATGGGACTACTGATCGAGCATTCCGCCAAATTCACCCTGGGCTTCAACACCTTCGTACTGAAGGCGGGTGTCTTCTTCGAGCTGGTGACCGCTTACGGGGCGACACTCGGTTCAGCGCTGGGTGCTCCGTTGGCGGTGTGCCGTGGGGTCGGCCTCGGGGTCCGCGGCGTCTACGGGATCGGATACAGCATCCTCGAACCAGTGGTGAAACTCGTCAACGAGCTGTTCAGCCTCCTGGATGTCAGGCCCATCAAGGCATCGGGCGAGGTCAGCAGTGAGTTTGTGATACACCGCCAGGAGGACGTGAAACCGGACGTCGCTCTCTGTGGGCACACCCCGGGCTATCGGTCCAGGTAGATCCCGGGTCACCGGTCCGTACATGGCGCGATGATCCGGTCCGATCGATTTCGCCTCACCCAAGGGTCTCGTTGATCTCGATCAGATGGCCGTCCGGATCACGCAGGCAGGCCCTCACCTCGCCACCCCACTCCGGCTCGACCGGCTCGGTGAGCAGTTCGCCGCCGGCCGAGACAAGGTCGGCACACGCCCGGCGGCAGTCTGCGACCTGCACGACGACCGCAGCCGCCACAGCGTTCGCCGTACCCTCCGGTGCCTGAGCGCGACATCTGGCCGATCCGGCGCGGATCCCACTGGGAGGAACGCAACACCCCAGGCCTGCACCACAGCCTTCCTCTGGCCTCTCCCGGCCGTGACGAGCAGGAGCCTGCCCGCACGGCACACCGGCATCGACGTCCGGACGCCAGCGGCCGACGTCGTCACCTCAGCGACGATCGGATCGTGGCCACCTATCGGCCGTCAGTTGCGGCATCGCCACGGCCGTGGCTGTGCCCTGGTGGAGCAGTACCACCTGCGTCGCATTCTGCTGCGGGAACGGGACAGACCCGGCGGACTCGCGCCCACATCGACAGAACGTCCGCTTCTGCCTCGACCACGGCTATCACGTCATCCTCGATGGGCATCCTGCACAACAGCCGCTACCGGGACATGCTGACCCGCCTGCGTGACACCCACCAGGGAACCTCGGTGTTCTGCTACCTCGACGTCGGCCTGCCAGAGACCCTGCGCCGACCCGCCACCCCGACCGCAGGCCAGCGAGTTCACCGGCCAGGACATGACCGGCTGGTACAGTCCGCGCGACGTCCTCCGATGGACCGACGAAATCATCATCGACGAGCCCAGCCCGATCGAGGACACCATCGCCACCCTGGTGGCCGCCTCCGGCCTCGTCTCTTCCGCGCGCTGACGTCGCAGATTCACGGTGGTGGGCATGCCGGGTCTGCGGCTCAGCGTCGGTACGGGTCGATGATCTCCTTGGGCCGCAGCGCGGGGGCTGCGAGGTCGCGCAGTATCGGCGAGGTGAGGTAAAACCTGCCTCGGGTTTCGCCGTGCTGTTCGAGCATGCCTGCCCGGACGAGGGCGCGAAGGTCACGGGTTGCCTGGTCGTCGGTGAGGCTCTCATCGCGCTGATAGACAGTGCGGCGCACTCGACCGCCGGTGGCGGCCAGGTAGAGGGCGCTGACCACCCGCTCGGGTAGCCCTGCGTGTCGGACCCAGGGGTCGAGCAGCTCCCAGAGCCGCGCGGCCTGATCGAGGCGTTGTCGGACCACTTGGGCTTGTTGGTGATGAGCGCTTAGGCAGAATCGAATCCACCTGCTGGTGTCGTTTTCAGGCTGCCAGGTCGGACCGCCCACCTCGCCGAGCGCGTCGTAGTAGGCGTAGGTGTTCCGACCGACGCCGAGCCACTCCTCAATGGAGGAGAATTCAGGGGCGAGGACACCGTCGCGGGCGAGCACGAGTGTGTGTAGACAGCGTGACATCCGACCATTCCCGTCCCGCCAGGGGTGGATCTTGACCAGGTTCAGGTGAGCCATGGAGGCCCGCACGAGCAGCGGGGTCTCCGGCTCGCCGTCGGCCAGCCAGTCGATCAGCTCGGAGATCAGCGACGGAACGTCGTCGGCGTCTGGCCCGGTGTAGACGCGTCGGCCGGTGTGCGCCTCGTCGATATGTATGTCACCCGGACGGAAGCGACCCGGCCACTTGCCGAGCTCATGCCGGAGCATCATGAAGTGCAATGCATTGAGTAGCATGTACTGCCAGGCGAACTCGCGCGAGCGGGCGAGTTGTTGCACATAGGTCAGGGCATCCCGGTAGCCGGTGATGACTTCCCACGTTTGCGGGTTCGTCTCCACCGGCTCGTCGCCGGCGACGGCCGCGGCGGCGTCGTCCAGGGATACCTGGTAGCCCTCGATCGAATTTGATCCCTGGATGGCGTGAGCGATCAAGGTGCGTCGGAGTTGCCCTGTCCATCGGTGCGGCTCAGCGATCTGATACCGCAGGTTGTCCCGCATCGTGTCCAGTTCGCCAAGCACGCGCTTGTCGTCATCGGCGAGCGCAGGGGTCCGATACAACATGCGCTAATCATACAATGCTTTCCGCAAAATCCCAGATTAATTTCGGCATTACCGTGAAGGGCGGTGGACGGCAGCACGCCCGGAGGGCAGCGGTACCAATTCGCGTCCCGCGTCCCCTTTGACCGGCTGCGCATGAGGGTCGAAGGGTTGGGGCTCTCCTTCGAGGAGATCGAAGGCTGGGCTCTCCTTCGAGGAGATCGCGACCGATGCGGACCTGCCCGACTACCGGCGGTTCTGGTGCGCCGAGACAGGGGTCAGCGTAGTGGTCCTGGCCATGGGCCTTCTCTGACGAGCAGTATGAATCGGGAGATGTATGGTCGATCCAGCCCGAGTGGCGCAGGATCATCAACCTCGAAGGTGATGAGAATGCTCGCCGGTCAACCACCGATGGGCTCGCCCACCTGTTGCACCTGGAGCCGGCGATGTGGCCGACATGGTTGCGGCGCAGACAGGCCGACACGCGGTCAACGCAAACTGGTGGCTGCACCTGTACCAGCTGATCGACGTACGAATCCGCAGCATTCCTCGGATCTCGACTTGACGACCTGCCCGGCGTGGTACCAATACCCGGACAGGCCAAGCTGGCAGAGGTGGGCGGCCCATGTCGACAAGGGCGGTAGCCCTGCTGCGAAAGCCGGGGCAACCACAGCGACCGAGCCTGCTGGAGCTCTTCTTCGACCTGGTGTTCATCTTCGCGCTCAACCGGGTCTCGAAGCGGCTGGTCGAGGAGCTCACCGAGCGTCGGATCGTCCTCGTCGACGCGGCTGAGACGTTGCTTCTGCTGCTGGCCTTCCTGGTGCTGTGGTTCGTCACGGCATGGGTCACCGATCTGTACGACCCGCATCAGCCGCAGGTCCAGTTGCTCGTCTACATCTCCATGCTCGGTGCGCTGATGATGGCGGTCGCGGTGCCCCAGGCGCTCGGTGACACCGGGTTGGCCTTCGCCGGGGCGTACGTCGCGGTCCACCTCATTCGTGGGCTGGTCATCGTACCGTCCCTGCGCGGTCACGAGGCGCAACGACGAGCGGCAGGGGTGGTCTTCTGGTTCGCGCTGTCGGCCGTGCCCTGGATCGTCGGGGCGATCGTGACAGGGTGGGTCCGCGGGCTGTTGTGGACGTTGGCGATCGTCATGGACTGCACGGCACTGCTGCTGTTCTATCCCGCGCCGTGGGCCCGCCCGAGCCAACGGCGGTGGCCCGTCCTGGCCGAGTACATGTCCGAGCGTTACCGGCAATTCTTCATCATCGCCCTCGGCGATCTGATCCTGACGACGGGCTCGGCCTACAGCGACACGTCGTTCTCCGGCGGGACCGCCGCGGCCTTCGCGCTCTCCTTCGTCACCACCGTGCTGCTGTTCCGGGTCTATCTGTTCAGGGCGGGCCAGCTGTTGCCCGAAGCGATCAGAGTCGCCGATCAACCCGCGAACCTCATCCGGGAGGCGTTCCTCGCGCACGTACTTATGGTGGCCGGGGTCGTCGCCGTCGCCGTCGGATACGAGATCGTGATCGGGGCCCCCTTCGGGCGCACCACCGCGGCATGGGCTCTGGTTCTTCTCGGCGGACCGATGTTGTTCCTGATCGGGCGGGCCCTGGTAGAACATGCCGTGTTCAACCGGGCGTCCAACTCGCGGATCGCTGGCACGCTTGCGCTTGCCGGGGCCGCGCCGTTCATGGTCCTCGTGCCCCCGCTGGCGGTGGCCGTCACCACCGTCGTCGTCCTCGCCGGCATCGCCGCTTCCGACGCCGTCCATGCCAGGAGTAGCCCGCCCGAGCGGCCACACCCGGCCGGGTCTGGGCAGTAAGCCGTCGCTTCCCGGCCAGCGCCGCACGGCGCAGGGGTTATGTCACGAACGGAGCGGTCGGATGCCGCAGGCTCCGCGCAAACCGAATTATCCGGCTGCGAAGCCACTGGTGTGCGGGATCGTCGGTGTGCCGGGGGTTCCAGTACAGCACTTCGTGGATCGAGCGCTCCGACAGTGGACATTCGACGATGCGCACCCCGGCGGCATCCGCGAGTAGCCGGGCGAGCCGTTCGAGGGCGAGACTGGCCAGGCGGGTGCCGGTGATCAGGAACGGCACGACGACGAAGCCCTGGGTGGTCACCTCGACCTGGAGGTGCACCCCGAGCGCCGCCAGGTCCGCATCGGCGATCGGGGTGACGGCACCGCCGCTGTAGGCCACGTAGCGCAGGGAGGTGAGTTCGTCGAGCGTGACCTCGTCACCGATGTCGGGATGGTTTCGGTCGACGACCAGGACGAAACGGTCGGTGAAGAGCTGCTCGCAGGGGAAGGCGAGCCGTTCGCCGGTGAGTTCGGTGGGAACGATGACCATGTCGACATCCCCGCGGCGCAACTGGTCGGCGAAGTTGACGTCGACCTGACGCACCGAGATGCGTACATATGGGGCCTCGTCGGCGATCATGCCGAGTAGCGGTCGGAGCAGCACCATGGTGACGTAGTCGGCCGCGACGATGCTGAACGCCGCGCGGTCAGTCTTCGGGTCGAAGGCGGACGATCGCAGCATCACCGACTCGACGGCGGTCAGCGCCTCGCGCACCGGGCTCACGAGGGCTTCGGCCAGGGGAGTACGCATCAGTCGTCTACCCTCTTTGACCAGCAGCGGATCGTCGAAATGCTTGCGCAACCGGGCCAGCGAGGCACTCATCGCGGGTTGGCCGACGGAGGTCCGTCTGGCCGCCCGCGTGACGTTGCACTCGGTGAGCAACGCGTCAAGCGCAATCAGCAGGTTCAGATCGATGCCTGCGAGCCCCATAAGGGCCTCCCTGTGCATTAAGACGGTTTTCGATCATTTCGCGACGATTGCGCGTTATCGACGGTGTTGATGGTTGATATCAATAGGAATCGTTTCCAATGCTACCACCGTCACTGTACGTTTCCCGCAGCGATGTGGTGCGGAGCCGGCGCCTCGATATCCCATCGTGTTCTCAGCGCTGAACCACATTGGACAGGAGCGCGACGTGAATCATGTCGACAACGAAGTCGTGATCGTCACGGGTGGCGGAAAAGGTATCGGCCGCGCCTATGCGCTGGCGCTCGCGCAGGCCGGCTACCGGGTTGCCGTGGCGGACATCGCGGATCCGTCCGTGGTGGTCACGGAAATCAACGACAACGGTGGTCAGGCGATGGCGGTACACGTTGATGTGGCGGTCGCTGAGTCGACAGGTCACATGGCGCGGACCGTCGTCGACCGGTGGGGTCAGATCGACGGACTGATCAACAACGCCGCCTACTTCACCACCGTCCGCAAGAAGCCATTCGACGAATTGACCGTCGATGAGTGGGACATCGCCTTCCAGGTCAACGTCCGCGGCACCTGGCTCTGCTGCAAATCGGTGTTTCCGTACATGCGGGATCGTGGCTACGGAAAGATAGTCAACACCTCCTCGATGGTCGTGCCGACGGCCGTGCCGTACTTCCTGCACTACGTGTCCACGAAGTCGGCCATCATCGGCCTCACCCGGGCCCTGGCCCGGGAGGTGGGCAGGCACGGCATCGCGGTCAACACCCTCTCGCCGTGCTATGTGCCACATGATCCGACGTACGTGGCCAAGCAGGACGACGCCATGGGAACCGCGATCGTGCAGGAGCGTATCTTCAAGCGGGAGATGAGGCCGGATGACCTCATCGGCACGATGCTCTATCTGATCGGGCACGGCTCGGACTTCGTGACCGGCCAGAATCTGTATGTGAACGGCGGCAGGGCGTTCACCTGACCACCTGGGTCGGCACGTCGGAAGGAGCGGGCATGCCGGACGGTACACACCACACCGTCGCCCAACCGACGCACGTCCTGGCGGGGCCGGTGACCGGGGCACACCAGCCGGCCAGCGGTCCCTCGGCGCAGGGTGCGCGGCGGCGGTACGCAGGCGGAGGTTGCTGGTGAGGACGGACGCGATCGTCATCGGCTCGGGGGTCAACGGCCTGGTCGCGGCGGCCGAACTCGCCGGTGCCGGCTGGTCGGTCACCCTCGTCGAGGGCAACGACCGGCTCGGCGGGTTCATCCGCAGCGAGGAACGCACGCTGCCCGGCTACATCCACGACACGTACTCCTCGTGGCATCCCCTGTTCGTCGCGGGCAAGGCGTATGCGGCGCTCGGCGACGAGTTGCACCGCCGTGGCCTGGAGTTCCGCAACGCCGACGGTCCCGTGACGGCGAGCGTGGCCGACGACGGTCGGGTGGTGGTCGCCGACCGCGACCCGGAGCAGACCGCCGCCGGGTTCGCCCACCCAGGGGACCGTGCCCGGTATCTGGCCGCGCTGCGGGATCTCCAGGACCAGGCGGGTCCGGTCAACGGGCTGATGGCCGCCGAACTGCGTTCGTCCGCGCTGCTGCGCCACGGCGCAGGGCTGGTTCGTGGACTACGCCGGGCCGGCACCGAGCGGTGGCTGCGGGACATGGTGAGCAGTGGGCGGTCGTGGTGCCGCAGGGAGTTCACCGGTGCGGAGGTGGACCACCTGTGGATTCCGTGGTTACTGCACGCCGGCCTCGCACCCGATCACGCGTCCGGCGGATTCATGTTGCCGGTCATGGCCGCCACCACGCACGGCGCGGGGCTGCCCGTGGTCGTCGGTGGCGCGGCCCGGTTCGTCGAGGCGTTCCGGTCGTTGCTCGTCGAGCGGGGCGTGGAGATCCGCACCGGGGCCCCCGTGGACCGCATTCTTGTCCAGGCCGGGCGTGCGGTGGGGGTGGCCGCTGGCGGCGAGACGATATGGGCGAACCGGGCCGTCCTGGCCTCGGTCACGCCGACCGCGCTCTACGGCGAGTTGCTGCCGCCCGGCGCGGTCAGTCACAAGATCGCGCGACAGGCGCGGCAGTTCCGTTACGGGCGGGGCGAGATGCAGATCCACGTGGCTCTGTCCGCTCCGCTCGGCTGGCGTGATGACCGCCTGTCAAAGATTCCGCTGACCCACCTCTCGGACGGCTCGGGCAGCACCGGGATCGCGTGTGCCCAGGCCGAGGCCGGGCTGCTGCCCGAGCGGCCGACCGTCGTGGTCGGACAGCAGTACGTGCTCGACGGCTCCCGCGTACCCGATGGCAGAGCAGCCTTGTGGCTGCAACTGCACGAAACGCCGTTCGCGCCGGTCGGCGACGCCGCCGGACGACTGACCGTCACCGACGGGTGGACCCCCGCGCTCGCCAAGGGCTACGCGGATCGCGTGCTCGATCGCATCGGACAGCACGCGCCGGACCTGACCGCGAAGGTTCTCGCCGTCGACGTCATCACGCCGGCCGACCTCGCCGCAGCGAATCCCAACGCGGTCGCCGGCGACCCGTACGGCGGGTCCGCCGAGCTGGATCAGAACTTCCTGTGGCGGCCGATGCCGAACGCAGCCAGCCATCAGACGCCGGTGGCGGGGCTGTGGCATATCGGCGCGTCCACCCACCCCGGCGCGGGACTCGGTGGAGCCTCCGGCCACCTGGTCGCGCAGATCCTCACCAGACCTGGTCGCGTCCGGGCCGGGACGAACGCTGTGGCCTCGGTCCTGCGGCGCCGCTGAGTTGGGCGGGCGGCGCGTTCTGGCAGCGCGGGTCCATCGTCGAGACCCGCGGGTGCGGCACCTCGTCCTCGGACGTCGCTGACCCTCGCGCGGGCATCGGGCTGACCCTCGCCCGCCCGGGCGGGTCGTTGTCGTGCGCCCATGTCGTGTCCGAGCCGCGCCCGTCATCCTGATATCGACCGCGTCGATGGCCGATATCGCTATCAATCGTTTCCGGCTCTGCGTGAGCTGTCTTACAGTCTGTCCCAACCTGTAAAGGCGGCCGAACGCGAATCCCGGCAATTGGGCGGTGCCCACTTTCTCCAACGGATAATAGGGAGACCGGAATGCATATTTCCAGAATCGCCGCGACGTTGTGTGCCACCGTGGTCGTTCTCGCGGGCTGCAGTACCGAAACGGAATCGACAGCCTCCTCCGGTGGCGTCGACAACGCCATCGTGGAGCGGGCCCGGGCCGCGGTGGAGGCGGGATCCGCGCCCGTGACGAAGGTGGACCTACCGACCGATTCCCCGAAAGCCGTCCGCGACAAATACATCGTGGCGGTCACCTGCACCAACCAGGGCGACGGATGCCCGTTGTCGGCACAGGCCATCGGCGAGGCCACGCGCCCGTTCGGCTGGCGGGTGGACGTGATCGACGGCAAGGGTGACCCGGCGGTGTGGAATTCCGCGATCCTCAACGGAATCGCCGTCCGAGCCGACGCGATCGTCCTGTCGGCGGTCGCTCCGGCGCTCGTGCGCGACTCGCTGGCCAAGGCCAAGGCGGCCGGCATCCCGGTGGTGTCGATGTTCCAGCCGAGGGACTCCAGCGACGGTCTCTACGGCCACGTCCTGCCCGACCACACGACGCAGGGCAAGCTCGCGGCCGACTGGGTGATCGCTGACTCGGGTGGTAAGGCGAAGGTCATCGAGGTGACCGACGACGAATTCGTCGAGCTGGGCCAGCGTGTCGACGCGTTCGACGAGCAGCTCAAGACGTGCGGCGACTGCGAGATCGTAACCAAGGTCAGCTCCACGCTCGCGACGCTGGCGACCCGGTTGCCCAGCGCGATCACCGCCGCGCTTCAGCAGCATCCGGACGCGACCCACGTGGTCACCCCGACGGACAACCATGCCCTGTTCGCCTCGCAGGGGATCCAGTTGGCCGGCCGTGCCGGTGCGGTGAAGCTCACCGGCTACGACGGCAACTCGCCGAACTACAAGCTGGTGCGCGACGGGGTCCAGGCGATGGACATCGTGGAAAGCTACTCGCTCCAGGGCTGGCTCGCCGCCGACCTGCTGATCCGCGCGTTCGCGGGCCTGCCTGGCCGGGACTATGTCATGCCCAGCCGCCTGTTCACGCCGGAAACCATGCCGGAGAGCCTGTGGGTGCCGGAAGCGGACTTCAAGACGCAGCTGACCGCGCGTTGGCAGAACGGTGGATAGCGCGGCGGCCCTGCGCGTGACCGGCCTGAGCAAGTCGTTCGTCGGGCAGCCCGTCCTGACCGAGGTGGACCTGCGGATCGAACCCGGTGAGATCCACGCGCTGCTGGGCGAGAACGGAGCGGGCAAGTCCACGCTCATCAAGATTCTGGCAGGGGTGTACGCCGCGGACGCGGGCGAGATCGTCGTGGGTGGTCGGCGGCTGCGCTCCCGCCACCAGCTCGCCGACGCCATGGCCCTCGGTATGCGGTTCGTGCATCAGGACCTCGGGCTCGTCGACGACCTGGACATCGCCGAGAACATGGCCCTGGTCACCGGCTTCACCACCCGCGGCGGGCTGATCCGGTTCGACTCCACCCGCAGACGCGCCCGGGAGGTGCTCGGGCGGCTCGGAGTCGATCTCGACCCGCGGCGGCCGGTCGGCGAGCTTTCGCAAGCCGAGCGGGTGATGGTAGCGATCGCGCGGGCGTTCTCGACCGAAGCGCGGCTCATCGTGCTCGACGAGGTGACGGCCAGCCTGCCGACCCCCGAGGTCGCGCGCCTGCACGGCCTGTTGCGGGAGGCGAGCGCGCACGGCACCGCCTTCCTGTTCGTCACGCACCGCCTGGGTGAGGTGTTCGACGTGGCGCACGGCGTCACCGTCCTGCGTGACGGCAGACGGGTCGTCACCGACCGGGTTTCCGGGATGACCCATCCGCAGCTGGTCGAGTGGCTCGTCGGCCGTGATGTCGCCGCGCTGCCCGCGCGGAGCGGGCGGTGCTCCGACCGGCCGGTCGAGCCCGCGCTCCAGGTGCGGGAGTTGCGGGCGACGCAGTTCCACGCTCCGCTGGATTTCGGGATCGGGCCGGGCGAGGTGCTCGCGTTCACCGGGCTGATCGGCTCCGGTGCCCGCGACGTGGTGCGGGCGGTCGCGGGCGCGCTGCACCCCGTCGCGGGCAGGGCGACGCTGCACGGCAGCCCCTACCCGCTCGGTAACCCCATCGGCGCCGCCGGCCGCGGCTGCCGGTACGTGGCGGGCGACCGCGTGGAAAGCATCGCGCCCGACCTGACCGTCCGGGAGAACCTCTTCCTGACCGATCTCTGCCAGCGGGGCAGACGGCTGCGGCCGGAACCGGAACGGCAGGCGGCGGGCCAGTTGATCGCCCGGTACGACATCCGCCCCGCGCACGCGGCCGAGTTGCCGGCCGTCACCCTCAGCGGCGGCAACCAGCAGAAGATCGTGGTGGGCCGGGCCCTGTCGGGCAACCCGCGCCTGCTTGTTCTCGACGACCCCACGGTCGGCGTCGATGTCGGTGCCCGCGCGGCCGTGCACCTGTTCATCCGCCGGGCCGCCGACGCGGGAGTACCGGTGCTGCTCGCCTCGACCGACTTCGCGGAGGTCGCGTCCGAGGCACAACGGGCGTACGTGCTGCGCGACGGCGTCGTCGGTGCCGTGCTCACCGGCCGCGACCTCACCGAGCAACGCCTGGCCGCGGAGAGCTACCGAACACGGGAGACGGCATGAGTACCTCAACTGAGCCAGCGGCGACCACACCACGCGCGACCCACCCGGAACTCCACAAGCCCCAGCCGTATCGCGACCTGGCCACCCGGATCGGCGCCCGGTACGGGCTGCTGGTGGTCTGGCTCCTGCTCATCGCGGTGTTCGTGGCGCTGAACGGCGATGTCTTCCTGCGTCCGCTGACCGCGCAGACCATCGCGTCGACCAAGGCCGTCGTGGCGATCCTCGCGCTCGCCGCGTTGGTCCCCCTGGTGGTCGGCCAGTTCGACCTGTCGGTCGCCTCCCAGTTCGGGCTCGCCCAGGCGCTGTGTGCCGGGCTGGTGGTCAAGCAGGGGCTCCCCGCCTGGCCGGGCGTGCTGGTCGTGCTGCTGGTCGGCGCTGTATTCGGGGTGGCCAACGGATTCCTGGTCGCGGTGGCGCGGATCAACGCGTTCGTGGTGACGCTGGCGACCGGCACCCTGGCCATCGGCCTGACCCAGTGGTACACCGGCGGCGCCCAGATCATCGGATCGTTTCCGGAGAGCTTCACGTCGGCCGGTCGGGCGAACCTGGCCGGTGTCCCGCTGCCGTTCGTGTACGTCCTGGTGCTGGCCGCCGGAATGTGGGTGATGCTGGAATACACGCGGTGGGGACGGCGGGCGTACGCGATCGGCGGCAACGCGCGGGCGGCGCTGCTGTCCGGTGTGAACGTCAGGCGCATGACGGTCACCTCGTTCGCCGTCGCGGGCGTCGTGTCGGCCGGGGCGGGCGCCCTGCAGGTCACCATCCTCGGTGCCGCGAGTCCGGAGGTCGGCGCACAGTTCCTGCTGCCGGCGTTCGCGGGGGTCTTCCTCGGCGCCGCGGCGCTGCGACCGGGTCGCTTCAACGCCTGGGGCACCGTGATCGCCGTCTATTTCCTGGCCACCGGCATCGTCGGACTGCAGCAACTCGGGGCGCCCTTCTACATCGAACAGTTCTTCAACGGCGGCGCGCTGCTGATCGCGGTGGCGGTCGCGCAGTACAGCGCAGAGCGCCGCCGGCGCGCGGCGGCGGCGAAGCCCGGGTAGACGGGCAGCCGCCGGCGAAGTTCTGCTGAGGTCCTACCGGGGATCTGATCCGGCCCACCGCGACAGCGCGGGCTGAGGGTCGCCGGTCAGCCGCCAGTGGTAGACGACTACCGGCGGCGGGCGAGTCGGTGTCGGTCACGGATGATCTGCCGGGCCGCGAGTCGGCCGGACGTCGCGTTGGTTCCGGCGCCCGGCCAGGTCGCGGCGCCCGTCAGGTACAGGCCAGGCACCGCCGTACGGTAGCCGGAGTGTCCGGGCATCGGCCGGAACAACAGCTGCTGCGTCAGGTGGTGACTGCCCCCGACGCTGTCCCCGCCGACGAGGTTCGGATTGGCCGCCTCCAGATCCTGTGGGGTGTGGACGGTGCAGTGGGCGATCCGCGACCTGGCGCCCGGCGCGTACCGTTCGAGTTTGGTCAGTACCCGGTCGGCCATCGCGGCGGCGACATCGGGCCACCGGGTGCCGCGGATGGTGCCCGCCGCGTCGCCGCGTACCACTGAGGGCACCGTGCGCACCTGGATCCACACGACCTGCCGGCCATCGGGTGCCCTGGTGGGGTCGATCGCGGAGGTCTGGCCCACGACCAGCAGCGGATCGACCGGCAGCAGGCCCGCCTGCGCCTCGGCGTAGGTCCGGGCCAGGTCGTCGACGTACGGTCCGACGTGGATGTAGCCGAACTCGGCAAGTTCGTCACCGGCCGCCCACGGCAGCGGGCCGTCGACGGCGAGGTGCACCATGAGGGTGCCGGGTCCGTAGCGGTAGTTTGCCGCCTGGCGTCGCACCATCGTGGGAGCGTCCTCCAGCAGCCGTCCGTAGAGTGCGCGCGGGCCGACGTTGGCCAGTACGGCCCGACGCGCCCGCAGCTCGGTGCCGTCGGTGGTCCGGACGCCGACAGCCCGTCCGTTGGCACAGAGCACCCGGTCGACCTCGAGGCCGGTGTGGATGTCGCCGCCGTGCTCGCCGAGCACCGCGGCGAGCGCCTGCGGCAGCCGCTGTGCTCCGCCCTCGACCACCGCCATCCCGTTCTCCATGTCGGCGAACAGTTCCAGCAGTGGAAAGACCGCGCCGCCGGCGATGTCGGGCGCGAAGTCCAGATGCATGCCCCAGCAGGCCGCCACCGCTTGTGCCTCGGGCGAGGCGAACCAGGTCTGGCCCAGCTGGCGGGTCGTCATGAGCAGCGTGCTGGCCAGTTCCGTGGTGGCGCCGAAGCCCTGGCGCCGGACGAGACGTGCCAGATTGCGCAGGACCGGACCGGGTCGCAGCGCGTCGCCGTAGAGCGCGAACAGGTGCGGCGAAACCCGCTGGTAGAGCTGGTACAGGCGCTCGAAGCCCGCGGCGTCTCGCGGGTCGTGGGCCGCCAGCTCCCGCAGTGTGCGGTCATAGTCGCGGTAGACGCGCACGCTGCGGCCGTCCGGGAAGACATTCGAGTACGGCCGGTCGGTGGTCCGGAACACGAGGCCGTGCCGGGTCAGGTCGGTCCGGAAGTCGGCGTACGCCGTCGAGCTGAGGAAGAGGTTCTGGTTAGTGGAGTACAGGTCGTGCACGATCCCGGGCAGGGTTACCTCGCCGCTGGCGATCGCGCCGCCCACCACGTCGTTGCGCTCGACGACCGCCACGGACCATCCGGCCCGGGCGAGGTAGAGGGCGGCGACGAGGCCCTGGTGACCGCCGCCCACCACCACCACGTCGTACGTGTTCATCGGCCCGGCACCCATGTCGCGCTCGGCTCAGAGGTCCAGGACCAGGCGGGGCCCGGCGCTGCGCGACACGCAGATCATCATCCGGTCGCCGGCGGTCCGTTCCTGCGGGCTCAGGTAGGAGTCGCGGTGGTGGACGGCGCCGGCCAGTACGGTGGTTTCGCAGCTGCCGCAGGTCCCCTCGGCGCACGAGTACAGGACCGGGATGTCCTCCTCCTCGGCCACCTCGATGATCTGCTGGTCCGGTTCGACGACGGCGGTGATTCCGCTCTGCTGGAAGACGACCTCGAACGGCCCCTCCCAGACGGCGTCCTCGAGGGGTAGGCCGCGGAAGCGTTCGACGTGGACACCTCCGTTGGGTAGCCGGTCCGACCAGCCTTCCACCGCGGCCAGCAGACCCTCCGGGCCGCAGCAGTACACCTGTGTCTCCTCGGTGACGGACTTCATGACCGTGTCCAGGTCGAGCAGGCCCTCCTCGTCCTGCGGGACGACGCGGACCCGGTCGCCGTAGACCTCCAGTTCGTCGAGGAAGGCCATGGACGCGCGCGACCGGCCGCCGTACAGCAGTCGCCAGTCCGCGCCCTGTCGGTGGGCGTACGCGATCATCGGCAGGAGCGGCGTGATGCCGATCCCACCCGCGATGAACAGGTATTGCCGGGCGGGGTGGAGGGCGAAGTTGTTGCGTGGCCCCCGTACTTCGATCTCGTGTCCAGGCTGGAGGTGGTCGTGGAGGTAGGCGGAGCCGCCGCGGCTGTTCTCCTCGCGGAGCACGCCGAGGCGCCACTCGCCGCGGTCGTCGGGGTCGCCGCTGAGCGAGTACGGCCGAATGATGCCGTCGCCGAGGACCAGGTCGATGTGGGCACCCGGAGTCCATTCCGGAAGCGGGCTCGCGTCCGGGGCGGCCAGGTGCAGCAGCACCACCCCGTCGGCGGCGACCGTCTTGCTGGTGACCTTGAGCATCGTCATGCGGGATCCCACTCGATCTCAAGCTTCTTGAAGCCGCGGGCGAAGAAGATGGTGTCGCGGGCCGCGCCGCCATCCACCAGGCGCAGACCTGGCAGCCGCTGGAACAGCCGCGGCAGCGCTATCCGTAGCTGCAGCCGGGCCAGCGGGGCGCCGAGGCAGGTGTGGATGCCCTTGCCGAAGCCCACGTGGACGGCCGCCGAGTCCCGGGTGACATCGAAGGTGTCCGGGTGGTCGAAGGCGGTCTCGTCCCGGTTGGCGGAGCCCCAGTGCACCATGAGCCGGGCGCCCGCCGGAATGCGCACGCCGCCGAGGGTAGTGTCGGCGCGGACGGTGCGGAACAGGCCCTGCGCGGGGGATTCGTACCGGATGATCTCCTCGACCATGGTGGGGGCGAGGCCGGGGTTGTTCAGGACGGCCGCGAGCTGGTCGGGGTGCGCCAGCAGCGTGGTGATGCCGTTGCCGATGGACCGGGTCACCGTGACGTGGCCGGCGATGATCAGATTCATCGGTACGCGCATCGCCTCCTCCAGGGTGAGTGGGTCGCCGCCCGCGACGCGGGCCTCCAGCAGCCCGGTCATGAAGTCACCCCGGCGCTCCCGCAGCGCGGTCATGAAGTAGCGCTGCATCGCCACCACGTCCTCGGCGTACCTGACGAGGTCGTCGACGGGGTCGGTGGCCTGCAACAGGCGCAGCCAGTTGTAGCTCTGGTGGTGCAGCGTCGGGACGTCCGCGCGGGGCACGTCGAGGATGTCGGTGATGGCGATCATCGGTAGATGCCAGGCGAAGCGCTCGATGATGTCGACGCGGCCGTCGGCGTGGAAGGCGTCGATCAGGTCGTCGGTGGTGCGCCGGATGTCGTCCTCCATGGCGGCGATCCGCTTCGGGGTGAACGCCTTGCTCACCAGAAGTCGTAGTCGCCGGTGCACGTCGCCGTCGCTGTCGGTGAGTGTCGGCCCCAGCGGCCACCCGCTTCTCAGCACCTCAAGGACCGGTTCGGGAAATGGTTTCACCGACGCGCGTACGGCATTCTCGGAGGAGAAGACGTCCGGGTTCCTGGCGACCGCCACCACGTCCTCGTAACGGCTGACAATCCACAGGTCGGTCTGCTCGTCGTAGTAGACCGGCGCCTCGTCCCGCAGCCGCGCGTACACCGGATAGGGATCGGCCAGCTGGTCCGGCGCGAGAGGGTCAAAGTGAACGGGGCAGGCCGTCATGTCCGCCACTCCATTTCCGCGGTTCGCGTTCGTCACGGCAGGCCAACGGTGGTCGCCGTGCCGGTCAGCGTAGGCGGGTCGAGGAATCTCCGGAAACGATTGGTGGTGATGCCTTGTATCAGCCGCGGCGATGTAGTAATGCCGACGATTCGTCGTGCCGGTCATTTCCGGTGGGTCGGAGTCTCGTGAGGGCGTCGGGCGATGCGGCGTTCGGCGACCCGGATCGGCGGCGGGACGGGCTGCGGGCGAGCGGTACGGCAGCCGGCCGATCGGCAGGCCGGCGCCGCTACCTGCGGTTATGTTCCGTAGACCCAGGGTACCGGAGGTGGTTGGGCTCTTGACGGCCGAGGATATTTGACATTTGATAAAACCCCTCGCGTTCAGGAGGCGCCATGTCCCGCCGTCACCCGCTACTGGCCGCCGCAGCGGTCCCCCTTCTTCTCGTCCTCCCCGCCTGTGGTTCCTCGACCCCCGTCGCCGAGACCGAGCCGGCCAAGGAGGTCACCTACCTGACCTCCTTCGGCACCTTCGGCCGGGACGCGTACGCGTACGTCGCCCTGGAAAAGGGCTACTTCACCGACGCTGGCTTCAAGGTCACCATCCGCCCGGGTACGGGCAGCGTGGACGTGATGAAGCTGCTCGCCTCCGAACAGGCGGACTACGGGGTCGCCGACCTCGCGGCCGTGGTGACCACCCAGGCCAAGGAGAAACTGCCGGTCCGCGCCGTCGCCGCGGTGCACCAGAAATCACTTGTCGCGATCGCCTCGCTGGATGGCCGGATCGACACGCCGGAGAAGCTCGCCGGAGCGAGCGTCGCCGACAGTTCCGGCTCTACCGTCTCGGTCGTCTTCCCGGCGTACGCGAAGGCCGCCGGCATCAGCGCCGACTCCGTTAAATGGGTGCCGTCCGCCCCGCAGGCCCTGCCGCAACTGCTCGCCGCCGGCACGGTGGACGGCATCGGCCAGTTCGTGGTGGGCAAGCCGTTGCTGGAACGGGCCGCATCCGGCCGCGCCGTCACCATGCTCCCGTACGCCGACAAGCTGCCCGACCTGTACGGCGTCGGCCTGCTCACCAACACGCGCAAGCTCGACGGCGACCGGGCGGAGGTCGACCGGTTCGTCACCGCTCTGACCCGCGGCCTCAACGACGCGCTCGACAACCCGGCCGAGGCCGCCCAGATCCTCAAGAAGTACCAGCCCACCCAGGACACGGCGGTGGCCGCGGCGGAACTTGAGGCGATGAAGGCGTACGTGCGCGTCGACGGCACCCCGGTCGGCCAACTCGACCAGGCACGGATCCAACGCATGATCGAGCTGTTCAGCTCCACCGGCACCCTGCCGGCCGTGCCGGCCCCGGACGACGTCGCGGTCTTCGACGTCCGCACCGGCTCGTGACCACCACGATCCCCGCCCAGTCAGCCGTACCGGGCCAGGCGGGACGGCCGTCGAGGAGCGCAGAGATGATCGGCATACACCGGGTTACGCAGACCTTCCGTACCCGCGGCGGCGAGGTACGGGCCCTGGACGACCTGTCGCTCGATGTCGCCGAGTCGGAGTTCGTCGCCATCGTCGGCCGGTCCGGTTGTGGCAAGTCCACCCTGCTGCGGCTGGTCGCCGGCCTGCTACCGCCGACCGCCGGCGAACTCACGGTGAGCGGTACGCCGATCCGGGGACCACGGCGGGACATCAGCCTCATGTTCCAGCGCCCCGCCCTACTGCCCTGGCGGTCTGTCCTGGACAACGTGCTGCTCCCCGCCGAGATCGCCGGTCTCGACCGGCGGATCGCCCGGGAGCGGGCGGCAGAACTGCTCGATCTCGTCGGGCTCGCCGAGTTCACCAAGCGGTTGCCGCACGAACTGTCCGGCGGCATGCAACAGCGGGTCTCGCTGTGCCGCTCGTTGCTCATGCGCCCCCGGGTGCTGCTGATGGACGAACCGTTCTCCGCGCTCGACGCGCTGACCCGGGCCGATCTCGCCGTCGAACTGCAACGGCTGCAGATGCGCGACGCGTCCACGGTCCTGTTCGTCACCCACTCGGTAGACGAGGCGGTCCTGCTCGCCGACCGGGTGGTGGTGCTCAGTCCACGACCCGGCCGGCTGCGGCGGATCCTCGACATCGATATCAGCCGCCCTCGATCGCTCGGACACGACGAGCACGCGGCGCGACTCGCCGAACTACGCAGCGACCTCCACGAGCTGCTGACGAACCGGCAGGATGGGGCCGAACGATGACCGTCGTCATCCCGGACCGGCGGTCCGCGACCGGAGCGGAACCGGGCGGTCGGTGGGCCCACCGGCTCATGCCCCTGGTCGGTGCGGTCGCCGTGGTCGCCCTGTGGTGGGCGGTCATCCTGGTCTTCGACGTCCGCAGCTTCATCCTGCCGACGCCGGGACAGGTCGTGCGGACCCTCGTCGACCAGGCCGGCTACCTGTTGGACAACGCCTGGGTGACCCTGCTGGAGACGGTTCAGGGTTTCCTGTTGGCGATCCTCGTCGCCGTCCCGCTGGCGCTCGTGGTGACCGCGTCCAAACTGCTGGAACGCACCATCTACCCGTTGCTGCTGATGCTCAACGCGGTACCCAAGGTGGCCATCGCCCCGCTGCTGGTGGTCTGGATGGGGTTCGGCCAGTTTCCGAAGGTCTTCATGGTCTTCCTGGTCTGCTTCTTCCCCATCGTCATCTCGACCGCCGCCGGTCTCTCCGCCACCCCTGCCGACCTGGTCGAACTGGGCCGCTCACTGCGGGCGTCGTGGTGGCAGAACCTCCGCAAGATCCGGATGCCGGCGGCGGTGCCGCAACTCTTCGTCGGCCTCAAGGTCGCCATCACCCTCGCGGTGATCGGCGCCGTGATCGCCGAGTTCGTGGGGGCCACCGCCGGCCTCGGGTACGTCATCGTGGTGTCCGGGGCGAGTGCCGACACGGCCCTGGCCTTCGCCGCGATGGTGCTGCTCGGGGCGATGAGCGTGGCGCTGTTCTACGCCCTCGTCGCCGTCGAACGCCGGCTGCTGCCCTGGGCGGAGCAGTGATGGACACCCGTGACGCTCCCCGTACCGTCCCGGTGCCATGGCTGGTCGACGCGGTCACCACCGTGTTCCGGGCTCTCGGCTTCTCCGGCCCGGCCGCCGGGCTGGTCGCCGAGACCCTGGTGGCGGCCGACATGCGCGGCATCGGCTCGCACGGGGTGATGCTCGTGCCCATGTACGTCGAACGGATCCAGGCCGGATCGGTCAGCCGCCGCGAGGCGGCCGAATCGGTGTCCGACCTCGGTGCCGTCGCGGTCCTCGACGGCGGACACGCCCTCGGCCAGCTCACCGGAGACCAGGCGATGCGCCTGGCGGTGGCCAAGGCGCACCGGTTCGGCGTCGGAGCGGTCACCGTTCGCAACGCCTTCCACTTCGGTGGCGCCTTCCGGTACGTCCAACTGGCCGCCGCCGACGGCTGCATCGGCATCGCCGCCGCCAACACCCGGCCACTCATGCCAGCGCCCGGTGGCGCGGCGGCGGTGGTGGGCAACAACCCGGTCGCCGTGGGGGTGCCCCGGCCGGACGGAGCGCCGGTGGTCCTCGACATCGCCCTGTCCGAGGCCGCGCTCGGCAAGGTCCGGCTGGCCGCCAGCGGTGGCCGGACCATCCCGGCCAGCTGGGCCACTGACCGCCAGGGCAGGCCCACCACCGACCCGGGCGCCGCCCTCGACGGTCTGCTGCTGCCCACCGGCGGGCACAAGGGGTACGGGCTGGCGTTCATGGTCGACGTGCTGGCCGGAGTGCTGTCCGGCGGCGGGTACGGCCGGCACGTGCGGGGGCTGTACGCCGACACCTCCGTTCCCAACGACTGCGCCCACTTCTTCCTCGCCCTCGACGTGGCGGCGTTCGGCGATCCGGCGGAGTTCGGCAAACGGCTGGCCGACCTCGCCGACCAGGTGCTGACCGCCGACCTGGCGCCCGACGTGGACCGGGTCTACCTACCGGGCGACATCGAGGCGACCCGGTACGCGCGGGCCCTGCGGGCCGGGGTGTCCGTCGAACCGGCGGTGTTGACCCGGCTGCGCGACACGGCCGCGTCGCTGGGCGTGCCGGTCGGCGAACCCGACCCACCCGCCGACCAGCCGGTGGCCGACCAACCGGAGAAGGGGTGGCGATGAAAGCCAGGTTCGACGCCGACGGTGACGTCCTCATCATCACCGGCGGCGCCAACGGGATCGGCGCGGCGCTCGCTGGGGCGTACGCCGCCGCCGGCGGCACGGTCGCCGTGTTCGACGTGCGGCGCGGCGCCGACCACCCGTCCGGCCGGGTGCACCACTACCTGGTCGACGTCAGCGACCGGGACCGGGTACTCGCCGCCGTCGCCGAGGTGCGTGCCGAGCACGGCCGGATCGACGCGTTGGTCGCCGGCGCGGCCGTGCAGCCCCGGGTCAACGTCCTGGAGATGGACCCCGGGCAGTGGCGGCGGGCGCTGGCGGTCAACCTCGACGGTGTGCTGTGGTGCGTCCAGGCGGTGCTGCCGCAGATGCTGTCCCGCCAGTCCGGCGTGATCCTCGTCTTCGGATCCGGGTTGGGCAGCGCCGGCCATCCCGGGGCCTCGGCGTACGCGGCCAGCAAGGCCGCCCTGGTGGCCTTCGCGAAGTCGTTGGCCGCGGAGGTCGCGACGGACCGGATCCGGGTCAACGCCGTCTTTCCCGGCGTGGTGGACACGGCCCAGTTCCGGGCGGCCAATCCACCCGGCGGCGAGCGGGAACGCTGGGAGCGCAGCACCGGCATCGGCGTCGCGGAGGATGTCGTCGGGCCGCTGTTGTTCCTGCTGTCCCCGGCCGCCGCGATGACCGGATCCGTGCTGACCCGGGAGCGGGCCTTCTCCGCGGGGGACCTGTCGTGACCGGCCAACCGCACGCCGACGGCCGGCCGTACGCCGGAGACCAGTTGCCGGTGGGTGTGGTCGGCGCCGGCCCGGTCGGCCTGATCACCGCACTCGGCCTGGCCCGCTACGGCGTTCCCGTGGTGGTGTTCGAAGAGGACGACCGGCTGTCCCGCGACACCAAGGCCGGGACGGTTCTCACCCGCACCCTGGAGGTGCTGCACCGGTACGGTGCGCTGCCCGACGTGCTGCGGGCGGCGTTGCGGATCGACGAGATCGGCGAGCTGGACCGGGCCACCAACCAGCAGACGCTGAGCGTCCGCACCGGGCTGCTCACCGAGGACACCCGCTTCCCATTCGTGATCAACATTCCGCAGCACGAGCTGGAACCGGTGCTGCGGAACCGGCTCGCCGACGTCGCCCCCGGCGCCCTGCGCATGGAGCACCGGCTCCTCGACTTCGTCCAACACGACGACCGGGTGACGGTCTGTCTCGCCACACCCGCCGGTGAGCGGACCGTCGCGGTGCGGTACCTGCTGGGCTGTGACGGCGGCCGGTCGGTCGTGCGGGAGCGACTCGGCGCCACCGTGGCCGGCAGCACCTACGACGAGCGGTACATGCTCGTCGACCTCAAGGTGGACCTGGACATCGCCAACCCCCGCGACTACCCGTACCTGGCCTACTTCGGCGATCCGACCGAATGGATGATCCTGGTGCGGCAGCCGCACTGCTGGCGGTTCCTCTATCCGCTGCCCGCTGGCCGCCCGGAACCCGCGCCGGAGGAAATCGCCGCGAAGGCCCGCCGATTCATCGGCGACGTCACCGAGTTGACCGTGCTGGGCACCAACGTCTACACCGTCCACCAGCGGGTCGCCGACCGCTGGCAGGACCGTCGGGTGTTCCTACTCGGCGACGCCGCGCACCTGATCACCCCGATGTGGGCCCTCGGCCTCAACACCGGAGTTCTCGACGCCTCCAACCTGCCGTGGCGACTGGCCTGGGTGCTGCGCGGCTGGGCCACACCGTCCCTGCTGGCCGGCTATCAGACCGAGCAGGCACCGATCGCCGCCCGCGGGTCCGGGGCGATGGCCGAGGCGGCCCGGGCCTACATGGAACGCCGGGTCGCGGACACCGGGGTGATGACCGAGGGCGGCTGGGGCAACGCGTTCACCCGCGCCATGCTCGGTGTCCGGCTCGACGTCGACGGTACGGGCGACTGGTCGATGGTCGTCAACGGGGATGTGCCGCAACCCGTCGTCGCCGGCTCCCGGGCGCCGGACCTGCCGCTGTTCGGCCCATCCGGGATCGTGCACCTGCACGATCTGGTGGCGGACGGCTTCGTGGCGCTCTACTTCACCGATCCCCGGCGGATGCCGGTGATACCGGCACAGTCACCGGCGTTGCGGCACTTCCTGGTCAGCCGCTGGGACGCCCCGCACGACTCCGGCCTGCGGGACCGGGCGCTGTTCGACCCCGGCGACCGGGTACGGAACCGGTTCGGGGTGGCGGCTGACACCCTGGTGCTGATCAGACCGGACGCGCACGTTGCCGCCGTGATCGACGTCGATCCCCGGGTGGGCTCGGACACCGCCGCCGACATCTACACCGCGGTGACCGGGTGCCCGCCCGCACCGGCGGTCCCGCCGATCCGTCCCGCCCGGCGAAAAATCTGATTGGAGATTCAGCATGACCGAGACCGTCTCCTCCCCGGAGGGCCAGCAGATCACCCTTGGGCCGGTAGGCCAACAGGTCGTCTTCGAAAACGACGAGGTCCGGGTCTGGGAGATCACCCTCGCCCCGGGTGAGAGCCAACCCTGGCACCACCACCATCACCCGTACCTGGTGCTGGCCCTGGAGGCCGCGGACAACCGGATCGACGCGTTGGCTGGTGGCCCGCCCCGGCTGGTGCACGAACCGGTCGGTGGCGTGGTCTACCGCGAACCGGGGGAGATCCACATGCTCACCAACCACGGCTCCACCCGGTACCGCAGCCGGTTGGTCGAGCTGAAGCGGCCGACCGGCGGTGCGCCGGAGGGCCGGCGGTGACCAGGGACGTCCCGGTCGTGCCCAGCCCGCCGGTGCCGCCCGGCACCGACCCGGGGGAGTGGACGGAGAATCTGTCCGATCCGGCCGACTACTCCGGTGCCGCCCCCGACCGGTCCCGGGAGCGGTTGGTGCCCGGACCCCCCGGCGTCGTGCTGGCCCGGTTCCGGGAGATCCTGCTGCGGACCGACGAACTGGACTGGGTGGACAAGACGCTGGCCGGCCTGTCGCAGCGGATGCTGTGGCGCGACGAGCAAACCGAGGCGTCCATCGCGTTGGTCCGCTTCCAACGCGGCGCCGGCATTCCGGAGCGGCACTCGCACGCCGCCAACCAGTTCATGTTCTGCCTGCGCGGGCGGTACACCTACCTGCCGACCGGGCTGACCCTCACCCCCGGGACCTTCTACTGGAACCCGAAGGGCTGCCTGCACGGGCCCACCCGGGCCGAGGAGGAGACCGTGCTGCTGGAGATCTACGACGGTCCGCACTATCCCACCCAGCCCCGGTGGTACAGCGACCCAACCGACGCCCGCTAGTGGAGCCACCTCAGGAGCGCCGCATGCCCAAACAACAGATCGTCTCCACCGACCTGGCCGCACCCAACGGACACTTCGCCCAGGCGACGGTGGCACCCGCCGGGGCCCGGCTGGTCTTCATCTCCGGCATGACGGCCAGGGACAGGGACGGCACGGTCGTCGGGGTCGGTGACATCACCGCGCAGACACACCAGGTCTGCCGCAACCTGCGCGCCGCGGTGGCCGCGGCCGGCGGAGAACTCGACGACATCGCCCGAGTGGACGTCTTTGTACGCAACATGGAGGACTTCGCCGCCATCCACGCGGTACGCCGGCAGTACTTCACCGGCGATCCGCCCGCGTCGACAATGGTCGAGGTCGCCAAGTTCGTCAACAAGGACTACCTCATCGAGATCAACGCGATCGCCGTTCTCGCCGACGAACGAGCCGGCTGATGCCGCTCGCATCGGTCCGCACCGGTCAGGGCCCGTGCGTCGGGCTGGTCCGCCACGACGAGGTGGCGGTACTGTCCCCGGACTGGGGAACCGTCGACGACGTGGTACGCGGCGGCCCCGCCGCGCTGGACCGGGTCCGCGAGGCCGCCGGGAAGGCACCCACCGTCGCGCTGTCACAGGTACGCCTGGACGCCCCGCTCCGCCGGTTCAACCGGGACATCCTCTGCACCGGCTGGAACTACCGCGACCATTTCGAGGAGTCCCGGGGCAGACGCGACGGGCAGGACCCGCCCGCCGAGCCGACCCGCCCCACCTTCTTCACCAAAGGCCCGGACACCGTCGTCGGCCCGTACGACGACATCGCCTACGACCCACGGATCTCCGCCCGGTGGGACTACGAGGCCGAGGTCGCGCTCGTCATCGGCGCCGACTGCCGCTCCGTCGACGAGGCGGACGCGCTGTCGTACGTCTTCGGCTACTGCGTGGCCAACGACGTGTCGCAGCGGGACCTGCAACGCGCCCACGGCGGGCAGTGGCTCAAGGGCAAGAGCATCGACGCGACCATGCCGCTGGGCCCGTGGCTGACCCCCGCCGACGAGGTACCCGACCCGGCCGGGCTGCGCATCCAGTGCGAGGTCAACGGGGAACTGCGGCAGGACGCCAGCACCGCGCAGATGGCGTTCCCGTTCGCCCGGATCATCGCCGAGCTGAGCTGGGGGATGACCCTGCGGGCCGGGGACGTGCTGCTCACCGGCACCCCCAGCGGGATCGGCAACGCCCGGCAGCCACCCGTCTTCCTGAACCAGGGGGACCTGGTGGTGACCCGGGTGACCGGGCTGGGGGAACTGCGCAACCGTCTTGCCCTGACCCGGTTGAGCTGACCCCGGCGTTCGGATCGGAGTCGGGATCAGTGCCGGCGGCCCAGCGCCGCCGCCGCGTTGGTGGTGGCCACCTGTGCCGCATACACCGTCCCGCGGTGGCGGACCAGTGCCGCCGGGTCGTCCGTTCCCATCGGGAACGGCCAGTCGCTGCCGAGCACCAGCCGATCGGCGCCGAAGACCGAGATCGCCAGGTCCACCAGTGCCGGATCGTGCCCGAGGACGTCGACGTAGAAGCGGCGGGCGGCGGCGGCCGGCGCCAACGCCATGTCCGGCAGGCCGGGGCGGGCGGTCCGGTGTCCCCGTTCCCAGCGGCCGACCGCCGCGGCCAGGTACCCGCCGCAGTGCGCCAGCAGGAACCGGATCCCCGGGTAGTCGGCGAGTACCTGGCCGAACACCAGTTGCGCGGCCGCGACGGTGGTCTCCATCGGGTTGCCGAGCAGGTTGGCCAGGTAGTACCGGGTCAACCGGGCGTCGGCGGACTGCCCCGGATGCAGGTGGACGGTCCGGCCGTCGTCCGCCAGCCGCAGCCACAGCGGAGCCAGCCTCGGGTCGTCCAGCGGGATGCTCCGCCCGCCCGCGGCACCCGCGACTCCCGCCCACCGGGGATCGTCGGCGACGCGGTCGTACTCGGCCAGCGCCACCTCGGCATGCTCCAGCGGCAGGTAGGCCAGGGGAGTGAGCCGGGGATGTCCCGCGATCGCGCGGACAAGTCCGTCGTTGAGCGCGCTGACCCAGCTCGCGGCGGCGTCGGCGGGCAGGTGCTGGCGGTAGAACGGTGGCGGCACGGTGACCACGGCCTCGTCCAGCCCCACCGAGGTGAGGTGCTGCTCCAGCCGGTCCGGCCGGTAGAGGTCGGGCAGTCCGACCCGGTTACCGTCGAGGACCAGTGTGCCGGTGTCCTCGTGTACTCCGGGCAACCGCGCCCCGGTCAGCGTCGGCGCCAGGTGGGTGTGCAGATCGATGCCGGGCATCGGCGTCTCCTCCATCGGTGCACGGTGGAATCACGATCCGGGGGTGTTTCGCTGGCCCGGGCGACCACGTGACGCCTCGGGTCGTCACGGCGGCCCGGACGCGTCGAGCCGCCGCAGTGCCTCCATCGGGCAGCCGTCAACGGCCGCGGCCACCTCGGTGGCATACCCGGACGGGTCGACACCCTCGATCAGCTCGACCCCGTCGTCGCCGAGCCGGAACACCTCTGGCGCGGTCGCCTCGCAGAGGCCGGTCGCCTGGCAGCGTTGTCGATCAATCTGAATTCGCATGTCATCACTCCCATGCCGGCAGCGGGCCCGGGTCCGGATCCCAGGTCAGGCCGACCCGGCGGAAACCTCGGGCAAGAAAGATGACCGGCCTCCTTGTCGTTGCGCGGCGCCGACCCGCTCGCGGCGCGGTCCGGTTCGGCTGTCAGTCCCCGTCCTTGCCGGCGGCGCTCATCTTGGCCACCACACGGTCGGTGGCGTGCTGGATGTGCTGGCGGACTGCCAGCACCGCCGCCGTGACGTCGTTCGCGGCGCAGGCCGCCAGGATGGCCTGGTGTTCACGCAGCCGGTCGGCTCCGGCGCCGGCGGTGGTCACCGTGGCGAACCGGTACCGTTCGCTGTTCTCCCACACCGGTTCCAGCCCGCGCAGCAACCAGCGGGACCGGGCCGCGCGGTAGATGGTGAAGTGGTATTCCGAATGGGCGAGCCGGGCCTCCGCCGCGTCGCCGCGTTCGACCGCCGCGGCGTGCCGGTCCAGTTCTGCCTGGGCCCGCTCGGTGTCCTCCGGGGTGAACCAGCGGGCCGCCCGCTCGGTCAGGATGGACTCCAACGCGAGCCGGGTCTCGTGGGTGTCGAGCGCGTCCTCGACGGTCAGCGGGACCACCCAGGCACCCTTGTGCGGCAGGATCTCGACCAACCCGAGCGCGGCCAGTCGCCGGATGGCCTCCCGTACCGGGCTCATGCTCATCCCCAGCCGGCTGGACATCTCATTGAGCCGCAGGGGCGTCCCGGCGGGCAGCTCTCCGGTCAGGATGGCCTCGTGTAAGCGTGCGGTCGCCGTGTCGACCAGGGTCCGGTGCTGGGACTGCCGTTGTGCCGGCCGGGCCAGGTCGCCGTTGCCGCCCAGCCCGTTGCCCGCTCCCAGCCCGTGCATCAGTGTCAACGTTCCCTCCGGAGTCGAACCGTCCGCCCGACACGCCAGTTTCCGTACCCGCGATTACCTGACCGAGGCTACGACTCCCGCCGTGCCCGGGGGCGCCGCGGCACCTGGCGCACAGCTCGCTCGTCGTAGGTCGACGGGTGTGCCGCGGGCGGACCCGGCGTCGCCGCAGGCCGTCTGCCGCATCGTCGGCGAACGGTACGGTCTTTCGCTCGGTCAGACGAACCGGTCCACCCATGCCATCTCCAGGAACCCGCG
The DNA here is from genome assembly GCF_042666615.1 of Plantactinospora sp. GCM10030261. NCBI lineage: Bacteria > Bacillati > Actinomycetota > Actinomycetes > Micromonosporales > Micromonosporaceae > Plantactinospora > Plantactinospora sp. GCM10030261. The sequence goes on along the minus strand of NZ_JBHTDD010000042.1, from coordinate 5,115 downwards.
GGGGAGGACAGCTTGACGCATGTTTTATCAAATGTCAAACTCTTGGCCGGGGGTGGTGAGCATGGCTCGGGTGACCCACGAGTGGGTGACGGCCGGCGAGGACGTCGTCCACGTCCTGGACTTCGGCGGCACCGGTCGGCCGGTCCTGTTCCTGCACGGCGTCGGCGGCGGCGCGTGGACCTGGGAGCCGGTGCTCGAACACCTTCCCGGAGACCTCCGCCTCCTGTCCGCCGACCTACCCGGGTACGGAGAGAGCAGATGGCGCGCCGACGGGGACTACGCGAGCCGGTCACTCGCCGCCACCCTGGGCGAGGTACTGCGTACCCTCGCTGCCGAACCGGCCGACGTGGTCGGCTTCTCCTGGGGCGGTCTCGTCGGGCTGGCCCTCGCCGCCCAGCGACCCTCGGCGGTACGGCGGTTGGCCGTCCTGGACATCCCGCCGTCCACACCGCTGTCCGACACCGACATCCCGCGCCTGCCGGTCACCTTCGCCGACCAGCGGGCCGCCGTCGCCGCCAGCCGCGGCCTGGCCCCCCGCGCCACCGATCGAGTGCTGCGCCGCGACGCCGCTCACCTGACCCGTCCCGGACCGGACGGCGGCTACCACCGCAAGATGGACCCGCGCCTCACCCACCGGTGGCCGTTCCGCGCCGAAGATCTCTGGCCAGAACTCGCCGCGTTTCCCGGCCCACTGCTCGTCGTACGGGCGGAACAGAGCCCGAACCTGCCCGCCGAGGTCGCCGAGCGCATGGTGGCCGTCGCACCCGACGCTGTTCTCCACACGGTCGCCGACTGCGGACACCTGATTCCGTTGGAGCGCCCCGCCGAACTCGCCGCCGCATTGGCCGCGTTCTTGCGTCCGTGACAGCTCAGTGCGCCTGGCTCGATGACGCCTCCGAAGGTCTCTGATCCCACGATCGACCGCAGCGAGCTATCCGCCCATTCGCAGAACTGACCCTGCCCGTGTCGTCGAGTTCTCCGTGCACACGGGACATCGTGCAGCATGTGCGCTCATCGGCCATGAGTGCGCACCCTCCGCGAGGATCCACGGCTGGGCAGGCTAAAGGGCGATCGGCGTGGCAAACGGCGGGCACCTGCCACACCGACGAGACAGGTGTGACAGGTGCCGGCACGAGACTGACCGTGCGCGGGGGCGCCGTCCCTGGGTCAGCCTCCCAGCATGGGTAACACCGAGACGGCGATCGCCCGGCTGGTGTTACGAGTGGCGTCTGTCATCACCGCCTCCCAGGCGCTGTCCGGAATGCGGTTGGGCCAGACGACCTCCACGTACGCCTGCCCCAAACCGTTGTGCGAATCGCAGTAGATATAGAACGAAACGATCTGACCGTTGCGGGGCGGAGGCAGCTCCGGATCCAGGTCGGGGGACCAGGGGACGCCGCAGCGCACCGATGCCCAGATCTTCGACGCCACCTGAGTGTTGGCCGAGCGCAGGGTGTTCTCCAGCCCGTCGGTGGTCAGGCCGGTCCGGGCCCGCGCCACCAGGGCGATCGGCGCCACGATATTCATCGCGAAACCGAGCTGGTCCACGCTCGCCGGGTCGGTCAGGGCGGAGATCATGCTCTCGATCGCCACCGCGCAGCCGGTGGCGTCCTGGGCGAACCGCTGCATGTTGTCCGGCGTCATCCGCTCGATGTCGGCGAACTCGATCACGGCATGGTTGGCGCAGGCCCGGGTCTGTGCCACCGTGATCGTCTGGATCTGCGCCAGGATGTCGTTGCGGGCCGAGTTGACCGCGCTCAGGATCTGCCGGGTGGCCTCCTCGATCGCGGCCTGGGTGTTACCGGCGTTCACCCACGAGCTGATCGCACTGATCGCTGCGGTGATCACCTGGGTCCAGTCGATCGCCGCCTTCGCCGGTCGAGCGCCGATGGGCACTGCCACCACGATGGATAGCAGGGCGGCCAGCAGGACGCGCGCCGGCCGGCCCCGGACCCTCGTCTTACCCCTTGTCATTCCCACTCCCTCCCGTCGGGAGCCTTCAGGGTCGACTGTCCGGGTGACGGTGAGTGGCCGGTGCGGACGCTCTGCGTCGCGGTACCGTGATGCCGCTGGTCGGGTGCACGCTGCCGACCGCCCCGGCCGGACGGCACCGGACAGCCAGCGGCCGACTCCGCCAGCGAGCGAGCGGAAGGACGACGCCCGTGCCCGCCGACGATCCAGACGAGCTGCTTCGTGATCTCTGCGCTGACCTACGTCTACTCTGGACACAGGCGCAGGGACCGAGCCTGCGGGTGGTGAGCGCCCGAGTCGGTCTCGGCAAGAGCCAGGTGGGCGCGATCCTCAACGGCACGGTCCGCCGGCCACCCGACTGGGACGTGGTGCGTCGCCTGGTGGAGTGCTTTCACGACCATGCACGGGCACACAACCGGCTGTCCCGGCTGTCCCTGCGTACCGGCATCGAGGAGACCTGGCGACCCCGGTACGCGGTGCTGGAGTACGGATTCCAGCGCAGGCGTACCCCGCCGAGTGGCACCGGTTCCCGCCCGCCCACGGCATCCCGCCGGTGGCCGGTGCCCCGGCAGCTCCCCCCGGTCGCCCGACACCTGGTGGGCCGGGCGACCGAACTGGCCACACTCGACAGGGCCGCCACAAGCTGCGAGAAGCCGGACGGATCGGCCACCGTGGTCGTGATCGACGGTACCGCCGGTGTCGGCAAGACCACGGTCGCGCTCTGGTGGGCACACCGGGCTGGCGGCCGGTTCCCCGACGGTCAGCTCTACGTCGACCTGGGCGGCTTCGACGCGAACGGCACCCAGGTCTCCCCCGAGAACGCCCTGCGGGGATTCCTCATCGCGCTGGGCACCGACCCCCACCGGCTGCCGGACGACCTGTCCACGCGTCGCGCTCTACCGCAGCATGCTGGCCGGCCGTCAGGTGCTGGTGGTGCTGGACAACGCCCGTGACCCGGGCCAGGTCCGCCCGCTGCTGCCCGGCGGCCCCTCCTGCCTGGCTCTGGTGATCAGCCGCAACCAGATGACCGGCCTGGTGGTGGGCGAGGGCGCGCTGCCGCTCAGGCTGGAGTTGCCGCCCCCCACCGACGCGGCGGACCTGTTCGCGTCCCGACTCGGCACCCGCCGGGCGGCCGACGAACCCGCGGCCCTGGCGGAGATCGTCGACCGGTGCGCCCGGCTACCCCTGGCCCTGGCCATCGCCGCCGCCAGCGCAGCCGCCCACCCCGACGAACCACTCGCCGCCCTCGCCGCGCAGCTACGGACCGGCCCCGCGGTGCTCGACAGGCTGTCCACCGGCACGGACGGCGCCGACGTCCGTACCGCCTTCTCCTGGTCCTATCGACGGCTGAGCCCGACCGCCGCGTACCTGTTCCGGACGCTGGGGCTGCACCCTGGTCCCGACGTCACGGTGGCCGCCGCCGCCAGCCTCGCGGGCGTACCCGTGCGGCAGGTCCGGCCGGCCCTGGCGGAACTAACCCGCGCGCATCTCGTCGCAGCGCCCCATCTTGACCGGTACCGCACGCACGATCTGCTGCGCGCCTACGCGATGGAACTGGCCCGGGCCACCGATCCCGAAGCGCGCCGACGGGTGGCGCAGGGTCGGCTTCTCGACCATCTGCTCCACACCGCCCACGCTGCCAGCCGGATGCTGGACCCCCAGCGTCACACGATCGCCATTCCGCCGCCCGGCGAAGGGGTGACCGTGGCCGCCATCAGCGACGAAGCCGCCGCACTGGACTGGTATGCGGCCGAGGAAACCACATTGGTCGCGGCGATCCACGGTGCCGCGCGGTCCGGCTTCCACGCCCGTGCCTGGCGACTGACGTGGGCGTGCGAGCCGATGCTGTACCGCCAGGTGACCCGCCACCAGTGGGCCGCCCTGCAACGGGTGGCACTGGCCGCGGCACGGCGGATCGGCGACCCGCTGGCCCTGGGCTACGCCCATCGCGGACTCGGCCGCGCCTACAGCAGCATCGACAACCGCCGAATCCGGGCCCGCATCCACTTCGACCGGGCCCTGAGGAACTTCGCCGCCGCCGACCGGCCCATCGACGAGGGCTACATACGGTTCCACCTCAGCCTGCTCTGCGAACGGAACGGCGAGTACCGGGCAGCGTTGGAGCACACCCGGCGGGCGCTGGAACTCTTCGAGCGTGCCGGTCACCGTCCCGGGCAGGCCCGCGCGTACAACGGGCTGGGCTGGCAGCATGCGTTGCTCGGCGACTACGAGGTCGCGCTCGCCTCCTGCGCCCGCGCCCTCGACCTGATGCGGGCCGTCGGAGACCGGCTGGGGCAGGCCCAGGCCTGGGACAGTATCGGCTTCGCCCACCACGGGCTCCGGCAGTACGGAGAAGCGGACGCCGCCTACCGGCGCGCGCTGGCCCTCATCCGCCGGATCGGTGAACGGAACAACGAGGCGGAGATTTTGGTCCATCTAGGCGACACCCACCAGGCCGCCGGCTTGCCGGAGGCGGCCGGACGTGCGTGGCGACAAGCGCTCACGATCCTCGAGGAGCTTGGCGTCTCCGAAGCGGCTGCCGTCCGGGCACGGCTCGACGGAACACCACCCGCGCAGCCGGCAGCGCCCCCGGCTGACGCGGCCGACCAAAACTCCAGGACGTGGAGGATGTAGCCCGCGATCGGCTTTGGTCGAGCTTGCTTACGGCATCACGCGCGTCATGCCGGCCGGCGCGGCCGCTGGGACGATCGACGCGGATGCTCGCCCTTCGGCACGCAGGAAGGTGAGGGGCCCGGAATGGTCAGCAGACGCGGTCGAAGGACAGCTCGCTGTGGGCGGGTTTCGCGGTCAGGGCGGCGTGCACCTGCGGGTACCGCCCAGCCTCGGCGACCGCGTCGTCACGCTGCGGACCGACGGGCCGGAAGAAGAACCCGGTGTCCGGCTCGCGGCCGCTATCCAGAACGGCCAGCCCGGCTGCATCGTCGAAGACCAACGTCAGGCCCACCTGCCAATACTCCGGCTGCGGATCGTCACCGCCGGTCGCCACCGCCAGCTGACGGGTGAATGAGACGCATCGTCGCCCGCCATGCCAGGAATAGCGGCCCCACTGGACGATGAAGCCGTCGACGTCCGCGTCCAGATCCGGAACGAGACCCTCGATCTCGACGTCAAGGAACTCACGGA
>NZ_JBHTDD010000041.1:0-43030 GCF_042666615.1 Plantactinospora sp. GCM10030261 | reverse complement strand
AGACGGTGCAGGTGTCGGCGTACCCGGACAAGTACGCGCAGTGGGAGAGCCAGGCCGCTGACCTGGTCGCCGAGCAGTGGAACAGCTGACCCACGACATGACGGCACGGGCCCCTCGCCAACGCGCTACGCGTTGACGAGGGGCCCGTCCTCACGCGCCGTGGCATCCGGCGGACGGGGGGCATCGGGTCCCTGCCCGGGTACGACCGACGCGGCTCGCAGCTCGTCGACACGGACCAGCGCCACGCCCGCGACGATCAGTGCCCCGCCGAGCAACTGGACGGCTCTCGGCAGTTCGGCGAGGAACAGCCAGGCGACCAGCACCGCGAACAGCACCTCGGTCAGTCCGACGAACGACGCGAGCCGAGCGCCCAGCCGCCGGGTCGCGGCGATGCCGGTCACGTACGAGACGACCGCGGCGACCAGCGACAGGCCGAGCACCGGGACCATCCAACTGGTCCGCTGACCAGCGAAGGTCACGGTGTCGAAGGCGACCCGCAGCGGCAGCGCACCCACCAGGCCGAGCCCCAGCAGGGTGAGGGCGGCGACCGCCATGCCGCCGCTGGCCAGTGCCACCGGGGGCACCCCGGCATCGGCCCGGCCGGCGAGCACGAAGTAACCGGCGAGCCCGACTGCCGCGCCCAGGCCCCACAGGACACCCACCGGGTCCATCCGCTCGGCGCCGGTCAGGTCGAGCACGAAAACCAACCCGAGTATGGCGGTGGCCGCCCCGATCACCGTGAGTCGGCGCGGCCGGTGCCCGTGTCGGGCCCACATCCAGAGCACCACGAGGATGACGCCCAGGTATTCGAGCAGCAGCGCGATGCCGACGGGCAGGTACCGGACCGCGTTGAAGAAGCACGCCTGCGCGGTGGCGACACCGAGCAGACCGAACAGCCCGATCATGCTTAGGCTGCCGCGTAGTGACGCCCACCGGCCGCGCACCGCGAGGATGGCCGGAACCGCCAGCACCAACGCGGCCACTCCGACCCGTGCGATCACCACAGCCTCGGCGGACCAGCCGACCTCCAGCAGGGACCTGGCGAAGGTTCCGGAGGTGGCGAAGGTGAATGCGGAGACGACGGCCAGAACGAAGCCGACCTGGGCGGATTGGCGTGGGCGCATGGGACAGCCTCCGGCTTGGAACGTGGTGGCGCCCGGCGACACCACCGAGGAGTAATAAGCAAAGCCTCGGTATGGTTATGACCGTAGGCCGACCCACCGACAGGAGTCAAGGTGCTTTTTGCTCATGACACCGAGTGCGCCCTGGTCGCGGCGGCCGCATTGGTAAACACCCTGCCGCGCCGCGACGGAGACGGGCTGCCCGACCTCGCCGCGCTGCACCGGTTCGTCGAAACTCACCGGTACACGGGCCGGCACGAGCGCACCGAAGCCGAGCTACGAGAGGTCCGGGCCGTCCGGCCACGGCTGCGGACGATCTGGCGGTCGGACGAGGACGGGGCCGTGGAGATCGTGAACGGACTGCTTCGCGAGGCGCACGCCATGCCGCAACTCATCAAGCACGACGACGAGCCGTACCACCTGCACGCCGTTCCCCGCGACGCGCCACTCGCGGTACGGATCAAGGTGGAGGCGGCGATGGCGTTCGTGGATCTCATCCGCGCCGGGGAACTCGGCCGGCTGCGCTTCTGCGACTACCCGGACTGCGACAACGTGCTCGTCGACCTGTCGAAGAACCGCTCCAAGCGGTTCTGCGACGCCGGGTGTGGCAACCGCGCGGCGGTCGCCGCCTATCGCGCTCGCCAGGCCACCAAACGATCCTGACCCCGCGACCTTCGGTCAGCCGGCCGCCGCGCGGCGGGCCCGGGCACGCCGCTTGCCCTCGTGCATCGCCTGCACCCGGGCCATCGGGATGCTCCGCCCCTCCTCGATCAGGTCCACGGGCAGCGGCAGGGGGTCCGGCATCGCCTCGGTCCACGGATCGGTGTCGGCCAGCAGGCCGGGTGCCGTCCGTACGGTGAAGTCGGCCGGGACCACCCGGTCCAGGTCATCCCACGCCACCGGGAACGAGACCGGAACGCCTGGGCGGAGCCGTGGACTGTACGCCGCCACCACCGTCGCGCCGCCCGCCCGGGTGGAGTCGAGGAACACCCTGCCACCCCGATCCTCGCGGATGAACGCGGTGGTCGCGAGGTCCGGATCGAGCCGCTCGGCGCGGGCGGCGAGGGCCCGGGTCGCGGCCGCCACCTCCTCGATGGTCGCCTCCCCGCCCACCGGGACGAACACGTGCACACCCTTCGCCCCGCTGGTCTTCACCACCCCCGCCAAGCCGGCGTCGGCCAGCGCCGAGCGGACCAGATGGGCGGCGCGGGCGGCCTGCCGGAACGCGTCGACCGACACCGCGGACCCGGGTGCGGCCGCTGCCGGATCCTCGACTTCCGGCGGGTCCAGGTCCAGGATCATGTGGGTGGGGTGCTCCCACCTGTCGGCCAGAGCAAGCGCGGGGTGGTACTCCACCGCCCGCTGGTTGGCGAACCAGAGCAGCGTCCGGCGGTCGTTGCACAGCGCGTACGACACCTCGCGCCGGGACGCCTCTGCCCACACCGCGGCCCGGGGCACCCAGTCCGGGGTGTACTTGGGCAGGTTCTTCTGCATGAACGGGTCCTGACCGCGCAGCACCCGGATCACCGAGAGCGGCCGGTCCCGCAACTGCGGGACGATCCGGTCCCGAACGGCGTCCAGGTAGTCGACCAGGTCGCGTTTCGTCGCGTCCGCGCCCTCGAACAGCGCCTGGTCGAGATTGGTCAGGGAAACCCCGTCCCGCTCCTCGCTGCCGGTCATCCGCCCACTCCACTCGCCCGGTCGGTCCGCCGCTGATCCGATCACCTTCCCCGGTCCACGGGCAGAGGTCAACGACACCCGAGCCGCTCGTCGTACGCCATGACGGAAACCGACCGGCCCGGTTAGCGGGTCAAGGACATGAGCGGGTCCCTCCCGCTCAGCGGAGCGTAGCCAGGGTGCTGGACAGGTGAGCCTGCGACGCCCGGTAGATGCCCGGTCCGAAGCTCACCCGGGCGACTCCGGTTTCGGCGAGTTCGGCGAGCGTCAACCCGTCGGGTCGGTACAGCACGTTTACCGGCCCGCCGATCTCCCGTACCAGTTCCACCAGCGTCGTCCGGTCGAGCGCAGCTCCGCCGACGGCGATCGGATAGGCGCAGTCCGCGCCGGCGGCCAGGTAGGCCCGCCCGCGCCGGACCGCCTCCGCCCGCAGGGTGGTCGGTTCCGCGCCGCCCCGCAGGTAGACATCGGTCCGGGCGTTCAGCACAAGTTCCACGCCGGCACGTTGGGCCGCCGACCGGACCGCCGCGAGGAAGTCGGCCTGCGCCGAGGGTTCCCGCAGTTCGCCGGTACGCGGGTCGGTGTCCTCCAGGTTGCAGCCGACCGCCCCGGTGGCCACCAGCCGCTCGACCAACTCGACGGGGGCCAGCCCGTACCCGCTCTCCAGATCTACGGTGACCGGGACGGAGACCACCCGGACGATCCGGGCCACCGCATCCATGACCTCATCCACCGGGGCGTGTTCACCATCGGCGTAGCCGAGCGATTCGGCCATGGCGGCGCTGCTGGTGGCCACGACCGGGAAGCCGGCCGCTTCGACGGCCCGCGCCGATCCGGCGTCCCAGGCGTTGGGGAGCACCACCGGGGCACCGGGTCGGTGCAGGGCGCGCAGCGCCGTCGCCCGGTCCGCGCCGACCGAGTCCGACGCCACCGGCCGCGGCGTTGCCTGACCCGACGCCGGGGGCGTCCCGCGTTCCGTCATGACAAGGCCCACGGCCGGGCGGTCGCGCCGAGCCGGTTCCACGCGTTGATCACAGTGATCGTCCAGATCAGCTCGGCGAGTTCGGTCTCGTCGAACTCGGCTGCCGCGGCGGCGTACACCTCGTCGGTGACCGGGCCGTCGGTGAGCCGGGTGGCCGCCTCGGTGAGCGCGAGGGCGGCCCGCTCCCGGGCGGTGAAGAACGGCGCTTCCCGCCACACCGGCAACGCGTAGAGCCGACGCTCGGTCTCCCCGCCGTCGCGGGCGTCCCTGCTGTGCATGTCCACGCAGTACGCGCAGCCGTTGAGCTGCGAGGCGCGGGCGCGGACGAGTTCCAGCAACGGCGCCTCCAGGCGAGTCTGCCGGGAGGCGGCGTCGAGCGCGTTCATGGCCTTGTCGATGTGCGGGGCGAGGGTGTCCACGGCGAGCCGGGGCGCGGGCCCGGCGACGGTCTGCGTCGTCATACCGGGAACGGTAGGTGACAGGCGGCCCTACGGTAAGGTCCAACTTTGTGCCGATGGATTGGGCCAATTTCGGCATCGACCTGCATGTGGAGCTGGACCGGAGCGCCGGCCGGCGGGCCGGCCTGGAACGGGCGCTGCGGGAGGCGATCCGGGACGGCCGGCTCGCTACCGACGCGCGGCTGCCGGCCAGCCGCACCCTGGCCGCGCAGCTCGGACTCTCCCGGGGGACGGTCAGCGCCGCGTACGACCAGTTGATCGCGGAGGGCTACCTCACCGCTGTGCCCGGCTCGGCGACCCGGGTGGCGAGGCTGACCGGTGTCACGCCGTTGTCGGCCGAGCCGGGCGCCACGGCGCCGCCAGACGGGGCGTTCCGCTACGACCTGCGACCGGGCAGCCCCGACGTCACGAGCTTTCCCACCGACGCCTGGCTGCGGGCCACCCGGCGGGCGCTGGCCGCCGCGCCCGCCACCGCCTACGGCTACGGCGACCCGCGGGGGACGGTCGAGCTGCGCACCGCCCTCGCGGGCTACCTGGGCCGCGCCCGGGGGGTGCTCGCCACCCCGGGACGGATCCTGGTCACCAGTGGCTCGGTGCAGGCGCTCGCGCTACTCGCCGAGGTGCTCCGGGACGAGGCCGGCCAGCACACCGCGATCGCGATGGAGAACCCCGGGCTGGCCTTCCACCGGGAGGTGGTCCTCCGGCGCGGAGTACCGGTGTTGCCGCTGCCGGTCGACGGGTGTGGCGCCCGGACCGACCTGCTGTCGACCGCCGGGTACGCCGGAGTCCGGGCGGTGCTTGTCACCCCGGCGCATCAGTACCCCACCGGAGTCACCCTGCATCCGGACCGGCGGCACGCCCTGGCCGACTGGGCGCGCGCCACCGGTGGCCTGGTGATCGAGGACGACTACGACGGGGAGTTCCGGTACGACCGCCAGCCGGTGGGTGCCGTGCAGCAACTGGCCCCGGAGCACACGGTCTATCTCGGCACGGCCGCGAAGACGCTGGCGCCGGGGCTCCGGCTGGCCTGGATGGTGCCGCCGGAACGGCTGGTCGAACCGCTGGCCGAGGCGAAACGGCACGCTGACGCGCAGACCGAGGTGATCGGCCAACTGACTCTCGCCGACCTGATCGGCAGCCACGGGTACGACCGGCACGTGCGGGCCTGCCGGCTGCGCTACCGGAGGCGGCGCGACCTGCTTGTCGATCGGCTCGGCCCGCCGCTGCCCGGGCGGCCGGCGCCGCGCGGGGTGGCCGCCGGCCTGCACGCACTGATCGACCTGCCACCGTCCGGCCGGTCCGAGGCGACGGTGCTCGCCGCCGCCGCCCGGCAGGGGCTTGCCCTCGCCGGTCTGACCAGCCACTGGCACCCGGCCGGGGGTGACGGGCCGGTCCGGCAACCGCCGGGGATCATCGTGGGGTACGGGACGCCGGGAACACACCGCTACCCGGCGGCGGTGGACACCCTGGTCCGGGTGCTGCGCTCGGCCTGATCAGGACCCCGGATCGGTGGGCCACCCGCCCAGGTCGGTCCCGCCTTGTCGGTCCAGCCCCACCGGGCCCAGCCCCGCCGGGCCCAGCCCCGCCCGGTCGGCCCCCGCCCGGTCGGCCCCCGCCCGGTCAGCGCGCCGTCGCGTCGGCCGCCCGGAGCAGGTCGGTGGCGACGAAGTGGGGCAGGGTCAACGCCTCCCCCGGCGGATCGGCGGTCAGCAGGTGGGTGCCGCCCAGTTGGTCGGGCTGCCACCCGTGCCTGAGCCCGTACTCGATGACGGTCCGGACGTCGGCCGCCTCCGGAAAGCATCCGTCCGTCGCGCACGGATCCCCCCACGGTCCCGGCGGCGCCTCGGACAGGAGATCGACCTGGAGCGCCCGGCCGTTCCTGCCGGCTCCCCAGACGCGCAGTCGTACGCACCGATGGCAGAGCCCGTCCGGGCCGACCACGTGACCGACGCGGGCGGACCAGATGTACGCCCGGCCGTCGACGTGCAGCCTCCGCAGTCTCGATCGCATGCCGCCATCGTCCCCCGACCGGGGGCGGCGCCGTCGCGATTTCTCCGCCACGCACCGTTCGGCGCCGGTGCCGGCGCTGCCCAAGACCCGCTCCGGCACGATCCTGCGCCGGACTATCCGGACCCTGGTCGAGGTCCGCGACGAACCGGTGCCGCCGACCATCGAGAACCCCGACGCGCTGGCCGCCTTCCGGCGGTGCAGGGACTCAGGCCGCCGTCTCCCGGCGGTGCGCGGCCTTTCGGCCGTCGAGCGGCTCAGGCAGCCGTTTCGATGACGTAGGTGACCACGGCGACCGTGGCGGCCGGCCGGTCACCCGGCGGCAGGCACTCGTCGTAGGTCACCTTCACCGACCCGGCGGCAAGCGTCCACCGGTATGTGTCGGCGCAGCCCTCGCGCAGGTGGTCCCCCGCCTCGCGGCCCAGCCGTGGATCGCTCAGCAACGCGGTGAGCCGGCTCCGTTCGGTGGCCGTCAGCCAGCCGGTGGACCGGGCACCGGAGCCGTCCCGGGCCCACTGTCCGTTCGGCTCCACGACGACCGTCTCGGCGAGCCCGGCGAAGCCGCCGGACCGGGTCACCTCGATCCGGACGCCGGCTGGAACGGCACGGCTGCCGGACGGTTTCGGGGCGGGGCTGGCCTGGCTCGGCGGGGTGGCCGGCGTGCCGGGGAGCCGCGTCGCCGGAACGGATGCCGTGGGTGTGGCCGAACCGTCGGTCGCCACCTGGCCGGACGGGTTCGGGGTGGGGGCAGATGACTCCGGATCAGCCGATGCGCAACCGACCAACAGGAGGAGCATCAGCGCGGCGGGAAGCGTCGTTTGCCTCATAAGACTCGGACGCGGGCCGGACCTGCCTGGTTCCGGCGACGGCTGACGGTCGACATGTCGGGGGCGTGCGTCCAAGTTCACCTGGATGTCACATCGAAGCATAGACATTCGTCCAATTCCCTTCCCCCGATCATATAGCTATATCTACATGGGTGACTACCGTCACACCACCCCCCAGGAGGGCAGAGTGAACAGAACCCTCGCCGCAGCCGGCGCCGCGCTACTCACCAGCGTGGCCCTGGTAAGCGTCTCCCCCACCGTCGCGGCGGCACCCCCGCCCGCCGCCGCACCGCCCACCGCCGAGCCGACCGCCGTCGCCAGGGCGGCCGACGTACTCCGCACGAATCGCGGCGCCACCCAGGCCGCGGACGGTGAGGCGTACACCGTACACAGCACCAAGATCGACGCCAGTGGCGCCGCGCACGTGCGCTACACCCGGACCTACCACGGCCTTCCGGTGTACGGCGGCGACTTCGTCGTCCACCTCGCGCCGGGCGGCGGGTACGCGGGCGCCTCGGTCGGCCTCACCCGACCCGTGTCGGTGGGGACCACACCAAAGGTGAACGCCGCCGCCGCGACGAAGGCGGCCCGGGCCGAGTTCTCCGGAAAGATCACCAAGGTGGACGCCCCCCGACTGTTCGTCGACGCCAGTTCCGGCGTGGGCAAACTGGCCTGGGACACCCTCGTGCACGGTTGGGCCCCCGACGGCCAGACGCCGTCCCGCCTGCACGTCTACACCGACGCCGGGACCGGCGCGGTGCTCGGCTCCGACGACGAGATCGAGGCGGTCGCCGGCACCGGCAACAGCATCTACTCCGGCACGGTGACGATCGACACCACCCAGAGCGGGTCCACCTACTCCATGGTCGACCCGGTGCGCGGCAACGGGTCCACCTGCGACATGAACAACGGCACGTCCAGCTGCACGACGTTCACCGACGCCGACAACGTGTGGGGCAACGGGAGCCAGTCCAACCGGCAGTCGGCCGGTGTCGACGCGCACTTCGGCGCGGCGAAGACCTACGACTACTTCAAGAACGTGCACGGCCGCAACGGCATCTTCGGTGACGGTCGCGGCGTGGCCAGCCGGGTGCACTACGGCAACAACTACGTGAACGCGTTCTGGGACGGCTCCCGGATGACGTACGGCGACGGGTCCGGCAACGCCCGGCCGCTAGTCGCGCTCGACGTCGCCGGCCACGAGATGGCCCACGGCGTCACCGAGAACGTCGTACCCGGCGGGCTCACCTACTCCGGCGAATCCGGTGGACTCAACGAGGCGACAAGCGACATCTTCGGCTCGATGGTCGAGTTCTACGCCAACACCTCGGCCGACCCGGGCGACTACCAGATCGGTGAAAAGATCGACATCAGGGGCAACGGCACCCCGTTGCGCTACATGTACAACCCGTCGCTGGACGGCAGCTCCGACTCCTGCTGGTCCACCAGCACCCGGAACAAGGACGTCCACTACTCCTCCGGCGTAGCCAACCACTTCTACTTCAACCTCGCCGAGGGCACCGGGGCAACGCCGTACGGCACCTCCCCGGTCTGCGGCTCCGCCCCGGCCGTCACCGGGATCGGCCGGGCCAAGGCCGAGAAGATCTGGTGGCGGGCGCTCGACGTGTACTTCACGTCCAACACGGCGTACGTCAACACCAGCAACCCGGCGAACACCGCGCGGGCCTACACCCTGCGGGCCGCCACCGACCTGTACGGCAGCTGCAGCACCGAGTACAAGACCGTGCAGGCCGCGTGGACCGCGGTGAACGTCGCGGGCAACGACGCGCCATGCTCCACCGGCAACGACTTCTCCGTGGCGGTCTCGCCGACCGCCGGCTCCACCGCACCGGGTGGGTCCGTCTCCGCCACCGTCTCCACCGCCGTCACCAGCGGCTCGGCGCAGACGGTGACGTTCTCCGCCAGCGGGTTGCCGGCCGGGGCCACCGCCTCGTTCAACCCGCCGTCGGTGACCGCCGGTGGTTCCTCCACGATGACCATCGCCACCTCGGGTTCGACCCCGCCGGGGACGTACCCCGTCACCATCACCGGCACCGGCCCGTCGGCCACCCGCAGCGCCAGCTACACGCTCACGGTGACCGGCGCCGGTGGCTGCTCCAGCCCCGGCCAGAAGCTCGGCAACCCCGGCTTCGAGAGCGGCACCTCGCCGTGGACCGGGAACACCGGTGCGATCGGTTCGTACAGCGGCCAGACCCCACACTCGGGCACCCGCTTCGCCTGGCTGAACGGGTACGGCTACAGCAGCACCGAGTACATCCAGCAGCAGGTGAGCCTGCCGGCTGGTTGCTCGGCGTACCAGTTCAGCTTCTGGCTGCACATCGACACGGCCGAGACCACCTCCTCCGTTGCGTACGACACGCTGCGGGTCCAGGTGCTCAACTCGTCAGGTTCGGTGCTGGCCACCCTGGCGACGTACTCCAACCTCAACGCGGCGAGCGGCTACAGCCAGAAGTCGTTCTCCCTGTCGGCGTACGCGGGACAGACGATCAGGGTGAGGTTCCTCGGGACTGAGGACTGGTCGTTGCAGACCTCGTTCGTGATCGACGACACCGCCATCAACGTCTCCTGACGCGCGGCTACTAAGGGCACCGAAGCGCCCCTTATTGGTGCATAGCGCTAGTAAGGGGCGCTTCGCTGCTCGACCCGGCCGACCCGGCCCGGGTGCTCGCCCGGACCAAGGAACCGCTGATGGTGCCGGAGACCCCCGACCAAACCACCGGGGTGGTGGCGAACGTGGTGTTCCCGACCGCCATCGAGGAGATCGACGGAACGCGGTACGTGTTCTACGGGATGGCGGACGCGAAGATCGGCGTCGCCCGGCTGGATCGGACCACCGAGGGCCGGGAGGACGAACGATGAGCGTACGCTGCGGCGCCCGTCGGGCGGCGCCGCGCCGGAGATCAAGTCACTTGACACGCGCGACCGTATCGCTGGCGCGTGTCCTCGTCCCGACTCGACTCGACCAGAGCGCAGGCGGGCAGGGTGAGGCTGCGGCGAGTCAGCTTCACCGACAGGTCACGGTCGTAGATGGCCTCCTCGGGCGACGGTTTCGGATTCCCCCGAGAGGTCACCCGCAGGCGCGTTGAGCGTTCGTGGCCGACCGCGCGGAGATTGACCGCGAAGATGTTCTCGTCCCAGTACTGGCACAGCGCGATCCCCTGAGCGCCGGCGGTGTCCGGCGGCACCTGCTGCGGGTCGCCGATGCAACGGAGTTGGGCGGCTCTGCGGCGCGCCGACTCCGTTGTCTCGGACTTCACCGCGATGCGGACCTCCATGGAGAATCGCCGGTCGGCGGACCGGTGCCGGAAGGTGCAACTCGCCTCGTCGTCGGACGCGCTGATCTCGTCGTCCGTTACCGACCACGAGCCGCCCGGGTCGGCCGACAGCACCGCACCAAACGCCTCGCAGTCGGCCACCGGTGGCGGGCTGGGAGGCGGTGGGTCGGGCGCGAACACGCCACTGCGTACCACCGCGAGCGCCCCCACGGCCAGCACCACGACGGCGAGACCGGCCCAGAGCACGATCCGTCGGACCCGCCCGCCCTCCTGGGCCCCGGACGGCGTCGTCTCCCCCACCATCGACGTTCCTCCCCAAGCTCGTTCGCCACCGGAGCGCAGCGTCGGATCATCAGCAGAAGCGGTGCGACGGGCGTTCACGGACGTCGCGTTAGCTGGCCGCGTCCTCGACCGCGCGCAATACCCGCGTCATGTTGCCGTGCGCCAGCTTGGCCAGCTCGACCGCCGACCACCCGCGTTCACGGAGCGCCGCGAACAGGCGCGGGTAGCCGGACACGTCGGCCAGCCCGTCCGGCATGCTGTCGGCGCCGTCGTAGTCACCACCGATGCCGACGTGGTCCACCCCGGCCACCTCGCGGACGTGCTCGACGTGCCGGACCACGTGGTCGATGGTGCACACCGGCGCCGGATCGGTCGCCAGGAACCCCGCACGCCAGTCACCCTCCCGCTCGTCCGGGGTCAGCGTGGCCCGGTGCCGCTCCCGGCGGTCCCGCCACGCCTGCCGGCCGGGGGTGACGAACTCGGGCACGAAGGTGACCATGCAGACGCCACCGTTGCCCCGGATCGCGGCGAGCACGTCGTCCGGCACGTTCCGGGGTACGTCGCAGAGCGCCCGCGCGCTCGAATGGCTGAACATCACCGGGGCGCGGGTCGCCGCCAGGGCCGCCCGCATGGTCCGTTCGTGCACGTGGGACAGGTCCACGATCATCCCGATCCGGTTCATCTCCCGGACGACCTCGACCCCGAACGGGGACAACCCGCCGACAGCGGGGATGTCCGTCGCCGAGTCGGCCCACAGGGTGTTGTCGTTGTGCGTCAGCGTCAGATAGCGCACGCCCAGCGCGTACAGGCCGCGCAGCACCCCCAGCGAGGAGCCGATCGAGTGGCCGCCCTCGGCACCGAGCAGCGACGCGATCCGGCCGGCGGACATCGCCCCGGTCGCCTCGTCGGCCGTCGTGGCCAGAGCCAGGTCGTTCGGGTAGCGGTCGACCAGGCGCCGCACCCCGTCGATCTGCTCCAGCGTGGCCACCACGGCCGCCGGTTCGGCGAGCGAGGACGGCACGAAGACCGACCAGAACTGGGCGCCGACCCCGCCGGCCCGCAGCCGGGGCAGGTCGGTGCGGACCGATGGGCAGTGCCGTCCCACATCCAGCTTGTCGAGGTCGTAACCGGCCTGGTCGCGCAGTTCCCAGACCAGATCGTTGTGCCCGTCCCAGACGGTCGGCTGTGTCGACTCTTCCACGGTCATCGATCGAGGCTAGCCGGCTCCGCCGTCGGCCGCAGCGAGCAGCGCCCGTGCCGCGGCCGCCGAACTCGGCTCGCCGTGACTGTCCACGTACCAGTCGAAGCGGCCGGACCGCTTCTCGTCCAGCAGCGTCCGGAGCAGCCCCACGTCGTACCCGTCGTCCGGCCCTCGCAGGTGCAGCGGAGGCGGATAGAAACAGTCACCGAGCAGCAGGACGCCGGAATCAGGCACCGCGACCACCGTCGAATCCTCGGCGTGCCCACCGCCGACGTGCCGCACCTCGATCCCGCCCGGCAGGGACAGCGTGTCCACGAACTCGGTGTGCGGTGGCAGCACCACGAAGTCCCGCCATGACTCCATGGCCCGCCTCCGCGCCTCGAAGCTCGGTCCGAGCCGGGGATTAGCGGCCACCTGCTCCCGTAGGTAATCGTGGCTCCAGGGCCGACGCGCCTCGTCGGCCAGGATCCGCGCACCGGCGACGTGACCGATGATCTCCACATCCGGCCAGGCGCAGGCGCCCCAGACGTGGTCCCAGTGGTGGTGGGTATAGACCAACCGGCGGGGGTCCGGCAGCCCGGCGTCGGCGATGGCCGCCATCACCCGGCGGGCCGCCGCCGGCCCGTTGCCCGAGTCGACAAGTACGCTGCCCGCGTCGTCGGCGATGATGGCGACGCTGCCCTGGACGTTGGCCGGGTCCTCGTCGTGCGGGTAGAGCCACACCCGTCCGGCCAGATGAGTCAGTGGTCGACGCACCTCAGCAACCTACCGGAGGCTCGATGGCCAGGATGACCGCGACGACGTCCGACGGCCGGCTGCTGGTCGCGGTGGCCGGTCCGGTAGCCACCGTCACCATCCACAACCCGACCCGGCGCAACGCGATGACCAGTGCGATGTGGCGGGACCTGCCGGTGCTGCTGGACGGGCTGGCGACCGATTCCCGGGTACGGGTGCTGGTGCTGACCGGCGCCGGGGACGCGTTCAGCGCCGGTGCCGACCTGGCCGACCTCGACGCCATGCTGGTAGCCGGGGACGGCGGCCTCGCCGTCGCCGCGGAGGAGCGGCTGGCCAGCTTCGGCAAGCCGACAATCGCCCGGATCGTCGGGGCCTGCGTGGGCGGGGGCTGCCAGTTGGCCGTCGCCTGTGACCTGCGAATCGCCGCGGACGACGCCCGGTTCGGCGTGCCACCGGCCCGACTCGGCCTGGTCTATCCGGCCGGTGCCACCCGGCGCCTGGTCGACCTGGTCGGCCCGTCCGCCGCCAAGTACCTGCTGTTCACGGCGGATCTCGTGGACGCGCCGCGGGCCGCCGCGATGCGCCTGGTCGACCGGGTGCTGCCGGCGGAGGCGCTGGACGCCGAGGTGGCCGCGCTGACGGCCGGCATCGCGGACCGCTCCCGGTTGAGCGTCATGGCGGCGAAGGAGATCGTCGACATGGCCATCGCCGGGCGGACCGACCCCGACCGGGTGGCGGCCTGGCATCGGCTGTCCCTCGACTCCGGGGAAGCCGCCGAGGGGGTCCGGGCGTTCGCGGAACGGCGTACCCCGGAGTTCGGCTGGGCTCCCCCGGCGACGCCCGCCGCCGACCAGACGCCCGCCGCCGGTCAGACGCCCGCCGCCGGTCAGACGCCGGCCGGGTAGGTTTCCATCTCCCCCGGCGCGGCACGGGCGACCAGCGGATGCAGCGCGGTGGTCTGGTCGCACCAGATGAATGCGTCGTACCGCTGCGCCACCCGGGTCGGCACGTAGTTGCCCCACTGCTCGAACGACGGGTCGTAGACCACCCCGATCGCCCGGTGGTCGACCGGCTCGGTGAGCCAGTCCGGCTCGTCGTCGGGATGCCCGAAGATCACTAACGCCCGCTCCGGCAACTGCTCGTGCCAGCGCCGCTCCAGCGACCCCGGCCGGGCCGGCGGCACCGTCATCACCTCGGCGGGGGCGCCCCAGCGCGACGCCGCGACGGCGTTTCCCTGGTAGCTGCCGAAGCCGACCAGGACCACGTCGTCGGCACCGTGCCGGTCCCGCGCCAGTTGGCCGATGTTCACCATGCCGGACCGCGCCATGTCGGTTGCCCGCGCGTCACCCACGTGGGTGTTGTGCGCCCAGACCACGGCGCGGGCCGCCGGACCGTACCGGTCGAGCAGCCGGTCCAGGGTGTCCGCCATGTGTGTGTCCCGGACATTCCAGGACTCCGGGCCGCCGCCGACCATCGTCCGGTAGTAGCGCTCGGCCCCCGCCACCACCTCGGCGTTCTGCCAGGCGGTGAAGGCGGCCGCGCCGTCCGTGGCGGCCCCCTCCCGCAGCCGGGTGAGCAGGCGGACCACCTCGTCCTCGCAGCGCGCCGAGACGAACCGACTGGCCGCGCCGTACTCCTCGATCTGCTTGCCGTACGGCTCGAAGCACTGGTACGCGTCGGTGGCGGCGGCCCGGGCCGGCGGATCGTCCTCGCCGATGTAGGAAACGATGGCCTGCATCGACTCCCACAGGCTGTAGACGTCGAGCCCGTGGAAGCCGGCGCGGTCGGCCGCGGGCCGCTCCACGTTCCAGGCCCGCAGCCAGCGGCAGAACCGGGCGACCTCGGCGTTGGCCCACATCCAGGTCGGCCACCGGACAAACCGGCCCAGGGCGGCCTGCGGGTCGGCGTCACCACCCGGCGCGCCGACGACCGACGCGTGCACCCGGTCGCAGTCCGGCCAGTCGCCCTCCACGGCGACGAAGGAGAAGCCGTGCTCGGCGATCAACCGGCGGGTGAACTGCTCCCGCAGCCGGTAGTAGTCGTACGTGCCGTGGCTCGCCTCGCCGAGCATCACCACCCGCGCCCGGCCGATGCGCTCCAGCAACGGATCGAAGTCGCGCGGATCCCCGAGCCGGTGTGCCTCCATGAGCGTCGGGCTACCCCTCGTGCCATGTGACAAACCCGGGCCGGTTTGGGCGTGTCGCAGGTGTGCCGGCGGGACCGATGGGTACAACTCGGCACATGGCGGTCAACGTCCTGCAGTTGCAGGAGTATCTCGAAGGACTCGACTTTCCCGTATCGAAGGAGGACATGGTCCGGCGGGCTCAGGAGAACGGCGCCGGCACGGCTGTGCTGCAGTTGCTCCGGTCGCTGCCGGCCGACCAGTTCGCCAGCGCCCAGGAGGTGGGTGAGTCGCTCAGCGAGCTGGCCTGACGGCCGTCATGCCAGCTCGCCACCGCTGGCGCTGGCGGTCAGACCAGCTCGTGAGCACTGACGCTGGTGCTGCCCGCCAACGCTGGCGGTCAGGCCAACAGGCGGTGCAGCGCCAACCACTGTTCCGGCCACACCGATCCGACGGGCGTGTCATGCTCCAGCCGTACGGCCCGGAAGGCCGCGTCCAACCGGCCCCGGGGATGGTGTCGCCGCAGGGTGGCGTGCAACGAACCGCCGGTCCCCGTGAAACCGGTCGTCACGAGCCGGTGGTAGGCCGGAAGCTGCCGCGCCGGTAGCAACGGCACCGCGCGCCGGTCGAGCCGCAGGATCCCGGCGTCCACGCCGGGCACCGGGCGGAACGCCGTCCGGGGCACCCGACCGGAGAGCCGCCAGTGCACGATCGGCCAGGTGAGCACGGTCAGCCGGCTCCACCGGCCGAAGTCACCGGTGCGCTTGCGGGCGTACTCCCACTGGACCAGCAGCGTCGCGGACGTCAGCCGCGGCGCGGCCAGGCACCAGTCCACCACCCGGGCGGTGAGCGCCCACGGGATGTTGCCCACGACCGCGAACGGCTCGGCCGGCGGCACGGCGGCGAGGAAGTCCTCGGCCCGGCATTCGACGTGGTCCAGGTCCGCGCAGGCCGCCGCGAGCCGCTCGGCCAGCACCTGGTCGATCTCGTACGCGATGAGCCGCCGACAACCGGCGGCGAGCGCCCGGGTCAGGTCACCCCGCCCGGCACCCACCTCAAGAATCAGGTCGTCCGGTCCCAGTCGGGCCGCCTTCACCACGCGGCGCAGCGCGCCCGGGTCGGCGAGAAAGTTCTGCGAGAGGACCCGCCGGGAACGGTCGCGTTCGGTTCGCCGGGCCGGTCGGGACGCCGGTTCTGGACCAGCAGCCGGCATTCGGGGAGGATGCTGATCCACTCGCGGCGGCTGTCGATTCGGGCGCGGGGTCTGCTTGTGGGATCGGGAATTCTGGTGCGGTCGGCGCAAAGCCACGGCCGTGTCCTGTTCTGCCACCGATGGCGGCGATGAGGACAGGCCACGAGCCACCCCACCCCTTTCTCCCACCCACCCCTCCCCTTCTCCCACCCACCCCTTTCCCCGTCGATCTAGGGAAGATGGTTGCTAGTCGATCTCCAAACGCGACCATCTGCCCTAGATCGACGAGTTGGGAGGGGGAGGGAGGGAGGGGAAGGGGGAGGAGGGAGGGTGGGGATGGGTGGGCGCGACGGAAGGTGTGCGCGCTCGGGGCCTGTCCGAGGAATCTGGACTCGGTAGGCCCTGGCGTCAACGCGGACGCGGATACGCGAAGAGAACCCTCGCGGGGTGACGAATCGCGAGGTGGAGACTCAGACGGCGGACGCGTCCTGGCGCGAGGCCAGGGCGGTACGCCGGCTCCACGGGCGGGGGCCGCGCTGCGGACCCCGGGCGGCCGGCGCACCGACCGTCCGGATCAGGGCATGCGTGCACATGGAGGCCAGGCTAACGCGACCGGCGCCGGCCGCCAAAGCGTTTATCGGCGCCGGTCGCGACTGTCTTGTCACAGTTCGACGGTGCGAGCCTCGGTACGGGCGGTCTCGGCCGCCGCCAGCACGGCCACCACGTCCCGGCCGAACCGCACGTCACAGCCGTGGTCCCGGGCGCCGGAGTCGACCTGGGCGAGCAACTGGTCGATCGCCCGGCCGAAGGCGTCCACGGCCGTGCCGTCGCCGTGCGGCACCTCGTCGGTGCCGTTCTCGCCGTAGAGGACCGCTTCCCGGGCCATGGCGGCGGCCGGCGCGTCCAGGGTCAACGACACCGTGCTCGTGGCGCCCGACGAATGTGCCAGCAACAGGTCCACCAGGCCACGCGGCCCGTCCATGGCGGCCACCCGGGTAACCGGTCCGAGCACCGGGACGAGCAATGAGAGGGCGTGCGGCCCGATGTCCCACAGCGCCCCGTGCTCGTGCCGCCAGTGCGACTCGCCGTACGGGTTGCCCGGCTGGTAGATCGACGCGTGCATGGTGACCCGGGCACCGCACCAGCCGCCGAGCGCGGCCGCGGTGGCCAGGTGCGCGGAGACGTTGCCGTGGAACCGGTTCGTGAAGAACACCACCGAGGCGACCCCGGCCTGCTCGGTCGCCGCGAGCACCCGGTCGGCGTCGGCCAGCCGCAGCGCCACCGGCTTGTCCAGCAGCAGGTGCCGCCCGGCGGTCGCGGCCCTGGTCGCGATGTCGGCCTGGATGTCCGGCGGCAGCGCCACGGCCACCGCGTCCACGGCCTCGATCAGTTCGTCGACCTCGGTGAACGCGGGTACGCCGAACCGAGCGCCCAACGCGCCGGCCTTGTCCGCGTTCCGTCCCCACACCCCGGCGAGCCGCGTACCGGAATGTGCCGCGATCGCGGCGGCGTGCGTCTCGGCGGCCCACTGCCCGGTCCCGAATACTCCAACGTTGAGCAAGAAAGGGCCCCTTCTTATCGCTTCGGTTGGGAAGGTCCCTTGGTAACACACCGCGGGCGTCACCGCCGGACACGCCACCGCCGCCCGGCGCGCCGCCGATCCGCCACCAGCACGTCCTGCACCTGCTGCGCCTCGACGGCGGCGGCCGCGGCCTCCGCCACCAACGCGTTGGCGGCCACCTCGGCGACCCGGGCCACCTCGGCGGTCCGGTGGAGTTCGGCCGCCGCCCGCTCGTACGCCCGACGCGCCGCCGACCGCTCGCGTTGCAGCCGGTCAGCGGCCCACTCCCGCTCCTCCTGTGCCGGATCCCAGTCGCCGGTCAGCCGCCAGACCTCCCGCAGCTCCCGCACCGAGATGTCCCCCCGCCGGTACGCGGAAAGCGCCGCCCGGGACACCTCGCGCTCCCGTTCGGGGTCCTCGGGCACGCCGTCGATCACCGGCTTCTCGGTGTTCCGGCCGTCAAGCACCTCCTGGAAGGCTCGCTCGTACGCCTGCTCGGCGCGCTCCTGCGCGTCCCACGCCTCGTCTCTCGCCCGCTGCGCCGCGGCGAGCCGCTCGGCGGCCTCGACGGAGTTCGCGGCGGCCCGGCGGGCGTCGTCATGCATCCGGGCGGCGTGCGCGGTCAGCTCGGCCGCCTCGGCGTGCGCCGACTCGGGGTCGGGTCCGTCGTCGTCGCGTGGCCGGTCGGCCAGCACGGCCAGCCCGACCAGGGCCAGCGCCACGCCTCCGCCGACCAACAACAACGTCCAGATACCCGCTGCGCCCACGCTGGAGATCCTTTCCACCGAGCACCCGGTGAAAACAGCTAATCGATGATAGAAGCTGATGGATGGGCATGGCCATGCCAGTGGAGGGGCACGCCGAAGCCGCCGCCACGACCGGACCGGTGTGGCCGGTCGAGGCAGCTCCAACGCGCTCAGTACGCTGTTCCGGTGACCGATCTCGAGCCGGGGTGCGTCCCGTGACCGGCGCGGCCGAGGCGACCCCGGTGACCGGGGCGGTCGCGACCGTCCCGATCGTCCTTTCCCTCGTCGTCGCCGCCTGGGCACTTGTCGCAACGGTGCGCGACCGACCGCCGGATCGCGGGCAGCTCGTCGGCGTCGCAGTGGTCGAGGCGGCCCTGCTGGTGCTGGCCGTGGTCGCCGTCGTCGACCTCGTCGGCGGTGGCCGGCCCGGGGAGCCGGGGGTGTTCGCCGGCTACCTGGTGACGCTTGTCTGCCTGCCGCCGCTGGCCTATGTGCTCGCCCGGATGGAACCCACCCGGTGGGGTTCCGGGATCGTCACGGTGGTGTGCCTGGTGATCCCGGTGGTGGTGGTGCGGTTGCAGCAGACCTGGCAGGCCGTGGGTGGCTGAGTCGCGGGGCGGGATCCGGGCGCGGCCGGGAGGTGACACTCCGGCGCGCGGGATCGGCCGCGGACCGGGACGGCTGTTGATCGCCGTCTACCTGCTCTTCGCGATCGCCGCCAGCGCGCGGGCCGGCTACCAGCTCGTCGCGAAGTTCGGCGAGGCGCCGGTGGCCTACCTGCTCTCCGCGCTGGCGGCGGCCATCTACATCGTCGCCACCGTCGGGCTGGCCCGGGGCGGACGCGGTGGACGCCGGACCGCGACCCTCTGCTGCACGGTGGAGCTGCTGGGGGTGCTCGCCGTGGGCACCATCAGCCTGCTCGACCCGGCGCTGTTCCCGGACGACACCGTCTGGTCCGGCTTCGGCCGGGGGTACGGCTACGTGCCGCTGGTGTTGCCCGTGCTCGGCCTGCTGTGGCTGCGCCGCACCCGGCCACGCCCCGGCCCGGCCAGCGACTGATCCGCGCGGACGGCCGGCCCGGCCACGCCCGGCCAGCTACCGGCCCGCGCGCGCAGCCGGGTGGCGGACCGCGCCCGACCGGTCCGGGGTCAGGTCCGGGGCCCCCCGGCGACGTATACCACCTGGCCGGAAACGAACGACGCACCCTCACTGACCAGGAACGAGATGGTGTGCGCGACGTCTTCCGGCTGGCCCACCCGGCGTACCGGGATCTGCTCGGCGCCGTGCTTCTGGAACGCCTCGAAGTCGACGCCCATCCGGGCCGCGGTCGCCGCCGTCATGTCGGTCACGATGAAACCCGGCGCGACAGCGTTCGCGGTAACCCCGAACGGCCCCAGTTCGATCGCCAACGTCTTCGTGAAGCCCTGCATACCGGCCTTGGCCGCGGCGTAGTTGGCCTGCCCGCGGTTGCCCAGCGCGGAGGTGCTGGACAGGTTGACGATCCGACCCCACCGCTGCTCGACCATGTGCCGCTGGGCCGCCTGGCTGAACAGGAACGCGCCGCGCAGGTGCACGCCGAGGACCGTGTCCCAGTCGCTCTCGGTCATCTTGAACAGCAGGTTGTCCCGCAGCACGCCGGCGTTGTTAACCAGGATGCCGGGGGCGCCCAGCTCGTCGACGACCCGCTGCACAGCGGCCTCGACCTGCTCGCGGTCGACGACGTCGGCGGCGACCGGGATCGCCCGCCCACCGTCGGCGGCGATGGCCTCGGCCGTGAACCGGGCCGCCGTCTCCTCGACGTCGATCACGGCGACGGCGTGACCGTCGGCGGCGAGGCGGCGGGCGGTGGCGGCACCGATGCCACGGGCGCCGCCCGTGACGATCGCGACTCGGGACTGGTCAGGCATGAGGCTACCTCCCGGTAACTAACGGCTGGGAGCCGGAGCTTAACCCAGCCGTCAGCTACCTAGCGAGAAGTCCGGCTCCCCGTGCCGGCCCCGCCGGACCACCCGTCAGGTGGTCGGCCGGCTCGCCGGGTGCCCGAAGCCGGACGCGTTGCGGCACAACCGGATCCACCGGTAGCCGTGCCCACCCAGGTGCAACGCGTCCAGCTTTCCGGCCGGCTCGTACGGCCGGTCGGTGAGCACGTCGTTGGGCATGTCCGCCTCGGCGTACAGGCTGCCGAGATCCACCGTCACGTCCTTGGTGCCGAGGTTGTGCAGGAACACCATCGTGCCGGTGGGCCCGTCCGCCCGGTGCGCCAACACACCCGGGGGCATCGCCTCGTCGATGTGCGTGGTCGAGCCGGCTCCGATCTCCGGCGCCTCACGCAGGGTCCGGATCATCCGCTCGAACCAGGCCAGCAAAGATCCGCTGTCGCCGCGCTGTGCGGTCACATTGACCCGCCGATAACCGAAGTCACCCTTGTCGATCACCGGGCGGACCAGCTTCTCGGCCT
This sequence comes from Plantactinospora sp. GCM10030261, assembly GCF_042666615.1. Lineage (NCBI taxonomy): Bacteria > Bacillati > Actinomycetota > Actinomycetes > Micromonosporales > Micromonosporaceae > Plantactinospora > Plantactinospora sp. GCM10030261. The sequence goes on along the minus strand of NZ_JBHTDD010000041.1, from coordinate 22,365 downwards.
CCGCCGTGGAGAAGCCGGCGTTGGGGCCCGGAGACCACTGCATCGGGGTACGGATCGCCGCGCGGCCGGGCAGCGACAGGTCCTCCCCCATGCCGATCTCCTCGCCGTAGCGCAGCACCGGGGTGCCGCGCAGCGAGAACTGCAGGGCGTACGCGAGTTCGATGTGCCGGCGGTCGTTGCCGAGCATCGGGGCGAGCCGGCGCCGGATGCCCCGCCCGTAGAGCTGCATCTCCTCCTTGGGACCGAACTTCGCGAACACCTCCTCCTGCTGGTCGGTGGTGAGCCGGGACAGGTCGATCTCGTCGTGGTTGCGCAGGAAGGTCGCCCACTGGGCGCCCTCGGGCAGCTTCGGTGTGTCCCGCAGCCCGTCGATGATCGGTTCGGGGTCCTCCCGGGCCATGGCGAGCATCAGCCGACCGTTGAGCATGAAATCGAACAGCATGTGCAGCCGGTTGGCCGATCCGCCGCCGTCGCCGAAGTAGACCGGCAACTCGTCCGGTTCGACGTTGGCCTCGGCGAGCAGCATGGCGTCACCCTTGCGCCACTGGACGTGCTGGCGCAGCTCGGTGAGGAACTCGAAGTCCTTCGGCGAGTTCGGGTTGCCGGGGTCGGTCATCTCGATGATGAACGGCACCGCGTCGATCCGGAATCCGGAGACGCCGAGCTGGAGCCAGAACGAGACGATCTTCTTGATCTCCTCGCGTACCTCCGGGTTGCCGAAGTTGAGGTCCGGCTGGAACTTGTAGAACCGGTGGTAGTACCACGCCTTGGCGGTGCGGTCGTAGGTCCAGGTCTCCCTCTGCTCCCCCGGGAAGACCATGCCCTGGTGCCGGTCGGCCGGCTCGTGGTCGGACCAGACGTACCAGTCCCGGTACGGCGAGTCCGGCGACGAGCAGGCGGACACGAACCACGGATGTTCGTTCGAGGTGTGGTTGACGACCAGGTCGATGATCACCCGGATGCCCCGGTTCTTCGCCTGGTGCAACAGCTCGGCGAAGTCGCCGAGGCTGCCGAAGCGCGGGTCCACCGTGTAGAAGTCGGTGGCGTCGTAGCCGTCGTCGCGGTCCGGCGTCGGATGGACGGGTTGCAGCCAGATGCAGGTGACGCCGAGCCGGGCCAGATAGTCCAGCCGGCCGATCAGTCCCCGGATGTCGCCGACGCCGTCGCCGTCGGAGTCCGCAAAAGTGTCAATGTCGAGGCAGTAGACGACGGCCTCGGAGTACCACCGGTCGCTCATGCCCTCCTGGCTTAACCGACGGGTCAATCAGCCAAACCAGCAGGGCCGTTCACATCCGCCAGGTGTGAAACGACGACCCGGCCGACGAGCGGGCCGCCGTGACCGGCCGGCAGCCGGTACCGTTCGCGCATGACCGAACCGGCGCCGGGCGGCGGGCTGCGCAGGATCGACTGGGTGACGGGCGACTGGCTCAACCCGCCGGTACGCAGCTTCCCGATCGGCGACGGCGAACTGCTCGTCACCTGCGGCGCGGGCACCGACTTCTGGCGGCACACCTCGTACGGCTTCGTGCACGACGACGGGCACGCGCTGCTCGCGCCGCTGGCCTCGGGCACCGCCATGGAGGTCACCTTCGTGGTCGACTACGAGTCGCAGTTCGACCAGGCGGGCATCCTGGTGCGGGTGGACCCGGAGCACTGGGTGAAGACCGGCGTGGAGTTCTGCGACGGCGCGCCGCAGGTCGGTGCGGTGGTCACCCGAGGGATGTCCGACTGGTCCACCGCGCCGGCGCCCGAGTGGGCCGGCCGGCGGGTCACCATGCGGGTGAGCCGCCGCGACGACGCGCTGACCGTCCGGGCCCGGGCCGAGGGTGAACCGTGGCGGCTGGTGCGCCTCGCCCCGCTGGCCCCCGACGCGCCGACCACCGCCGGCCCGTACTGCTGCGCGCCGTCGCGCGACGATCTCACCGTACGGTTCCTCGGTTGGGCGACCGGGCCGGCGGACACCGACCCGCACACCGAGCCGTAACCACCGGGACACCAGCCGGAGATCCTCCGCACAGCGCGTGTGACCGGCCCGTTCTCCGGGTACGGCTACAGCTCCGGCCGCAGTCCTGGAGGTCCCCGTGGCGCTCGCCCAGAACGTCGAACCCACCGAGTTGGGCGGGCTCACCGGATGGGTGGCGCAGGTCATCGACTCGGTCGGCGCGCTCGGTATCGCCCTGCTGGTGGCCCTCGAGAACATCATCCCGCCGATCCCCAGCGAGGTCGTCCTGCTGATGGCGGGATACCTGGCCAGCGAGGGCAGCGGCAACGTGGTGCTGGCCGCGGTCGCCGCCACGGCCGGCTCGGTCGGTGGGGCGGTGCTGCTCTACTACCTCGGCCGGGGCCTCGGCGAGGACCGGTTGAAACGGTGGCTCGACCGCATCCCCCTGGTGGATCTCGACGACCTGGAGAAGGCCGACCGCTGGTTCGAGCGGCACGCCAGGGCGACCGTGTTGCTGGGCCGGTTGGTGCCGGTGGTGCGCAGTGTCGTGTCGATCCCGGCCGGTGCCAACCGGATGCCGCTGCCCGAGTTCCTCGCGCTCACCGCGCTCGGCAGCGGGGTGTGGAACTCCCTGTTCGTCGGGCTCGGTTACGCGCTGGGCTCGCAGTGGCAGCAGGTGGAGCGGTACAACGACTGGTTCAACTACGCGATCTTCGCCTTCTTCGGGGTGAGCATCGCGAGCTGGGCGACAAAGAAGATCCGTAAGCGCCGCGCCCGCCAGCGGGCGGGAACGGCCGGCTGACCAACACCCGTTCCTTTGCCACCGCTTAACTTCGGGCCCGGACGGTTGAGCCGTCGATCAGCAGCTGGCTAGGGTTCGCCGGGGGACCGGCGACGAACGAGGTGCGCGAGGCGATGGTGGACGGGCGCGAGCAGCCGGACGGGCCACGCGGGAGCACCCGTCCCCGGCACCGGGCGGCCCAGCCGCCGGTCGCCCAGACCGTCACCCGGCTGGCCCGGGCGAGCCAGCCCGCCCTGCGCAAACTGGTCCGCAACCGGCGACAGGTGCTGATCGGTCTCGGTGCGGCGGGGGTGGCCACCGGCGCGGTCGGTTCGGCCGCGGCCGCGCTCGGCGGCTCAGGGCTGGCCGCCGCGATGAGCGACTCCGCCACCTCCTCCCGGTCGCCGCGCGACGCTGGGGCCTTCGCCGACCGGGACGCCTCCTACAGCCAGTCGCTCGGCGACTCCATCGACCTGGGTGCCGCCGGGGAGGCCGACAGCCCGGCGCGGGCCGCCGCCGACGCCCTGGCCGCCACTCCGGTCTTCGCCAACCCGCTCAGCCGCGACCCGGTGCAACACCTGTTGCGCCGCGCCACCTTCGGTCCGATCCGCAGCCAGGCCGAGGCGGTACGCGGGATGGGCGTCGACGCCTGGATCGACGCCCAACTCGATCCGGGCCGGATCGACGACCAGGTGGCCGACCGGGCACTGCGCGCCTTCCCCACCGCGACCATGAGCACCGCCGAGATCCGGCGGACCGTCAAGGAGTTCGACTGGCAGGCCCAGTACGAGTTGGGACAGGCGACGCTGGTCCGGCAGTTCTGGAGCAACCGGCAACTGTTCGAGGTGATTGTGGACTTCTGGTCCAACCACCTGAACGTGACGAACCCGTTCGACGGCGGTTGGGACGTGCGGACCTCGTACGACCTGGTGATCCGCCAACACGCGCTGGGCCGCTTCACGGACCTGCTGGCGGCGAGCGCGCGCAACCCGGCGATGCTGCGCTACCTCAACAACGCCGACTCGCACCGGCGCGCGGTGAACGAGAACTACGGTCGGGAACTGCTGGAGCTGCACACCGTGGGGATCGACGGCGGCTACACCGAGGCCGACGTGCGCAACAGCGCGTACATCATGACCGGCCGGACGGTCGGCTCGAACGGCGAGTTCCGCTACGAGGCCGCACGGCACTGGATCGATCCGGTGAAGGTGCTCGGCTTCACCGACAAGAACCCGTCCCGGGCCAAGGGACTCCAGGTGGGCGACCGGTACCTGCGTTACCTGGCGACGCATCCGGCGACCGCCCGCAACATCGCCCGCAAGCTGGCGGTCCGGTTCGTCTGCGACTCCCCGCCGAACGGGCTGGTCCAGCGGCTGGCCGACGCCTACCTGGCGAACGACACCGCGATCGTGCCGGTGCTGCGCACGCTGTTCCGATCGCGGGAGTTCTGGGTGGCCACCGGGCTGAAGACCCGACGTCCGCTGGAGAATCTCGTGGCCGCTGTCCGGGCGCTGGGGGTCGCCCCCGGCGCCGACACGCGGGGCGGAATCGAGGGCCTGTACCAGGTCGCCCAGCGGTTCGGTCAGGCGCCGCTCGGGTGGGTACCCCCCAACGGTTACCCGGACGTGGCGCCGGCCTGGCGGTCCGCGCACGCGATGCTGGCCGTGTGGAACAGCCACCGGGCGCTGGTAAGTGGCCGGCACGGCGGTCTCGCGTACCCCCGGCCGGAGGGCCTGGTCGGAAAGCGTCCGCCGACCGCGGGCCAGTACCTGGACGCGCTGGCGGCACGGCTGCTCCAGCAGCCGCTGGCGGCCAAGGACCGCGCGGCCCTGCTCGCCTTCCTCGGCGCCAAGGACGGCTCGGCGGTGCGCAACGCCTCGCTCGGTGGCCGGGTCGACAAGCTGGTGCCGCTGCTGTTGGACTCCATCTACCACGCCCTGCGGTGAGGACATGACCGACGACGCACGTTCCGCCGCCGACCCGGCCGGTCCCCGGCCGGCGGACGACCCGCCACCGCGTCCCCGGACCGCGGACGACGCGCCACCGCGTCCCCGGACCGCCGCCGAGCTGCGCCGGCACGGCCCCACCACGGCCGACGCGGCGGTACGCGTGTACGCCGAGACGGTGACCGCCGAGCTGGCCGGGCAGCGGGACCGGTGGCGGCACGGCTTCACCCGACGGCGGGTGCTCGCCGGGGCGGGCGCGGTCGGCGTGGCCAGCCTCGCCGGCCAGGTCGCCACCACCCGGGTCTCGTTCGCCGCCCCGGGCACCGGCAACCGCACGCTCGTGGTGGTCTTCCTGCGCGGCGGGATGGACGGGTTGTCGGTGGTCGTACCGCGAGGCGACCGCAACTATCTGAACGCCCGGCGCGGGATCGCGGTGCCGGCGGGGGCGCTCATCGCCGGTGACGGGCGGTTCGGGCTGCACCCGGCGCTGGCTCCGCTGGAGCGGTTCTGGTCCGCCGGCACGATGGCCGCCGTACACGCGGTCGCCTCGCCGGACGCCAGCCGCAGCCACTTCCAGGCGCAGGACTGCCTGGAACGCGGTGCCGCCTCCACCGCCGTGCACACCGGTTGGCTGGACCGGGTGCTGACCGCGCTGGGCCCGGGGACGACCTTCCGGGCCATCGCCGAGGGTGCGGCGCTGCCCCGCTCGCTGGTCGGGGGCGAGAGCAAACTTGTCCTGCGGGGCATCCGGGACTACGACCTGGCGGAGCACGGCGCGCCACGGGACCGCACGCTCACCGCGCTGCGGGCGCTCTACACCGGGCTCGGCGAGCATCCGCTGGCCACCCAGGCCGAGGAGACGCTGCGGTCGGTGGCCGCGGCTCGCAAGATCGCCGCCGGCAGCTACCGGTCGACGGCGCGGTGGCCGGGCGGCGGGTTCGCCGACCAGTTGCGCGACGTTGCCCGGCTGATCCAGGCCAAGGTGGGGCTGCGGGTGGCGGCGATCGACATCGGCGGCTGGGACATGCACACAAACATCGGCGGGCCGGACGGCGGCGACATGCGCAACCGGCTGACCGAGTTGGCCGGGGCGCTGGGCGCCTTCGCCACCGACCTGGGTCCGGCGCTGGACGACGTCACGGTGGTGACGATGAGCGAGTTCGGCCGGCGGGTGGAGGCCAACGGCAACTCGGGCACCGACCACGGGCACGGTGGGCTGATGATGCTGCTCGGCGGCGGGATGAACGGTGGCAGGGTGCACGGCCGGTGGCCGGGGCTGGCTCCCGGCGCCCTCGAACAGGGCGACCTCGCCGGGGCGAACGACTACCGGGACGTGCTGGCGGAGTTGTTGCGCGCCCGGCTCGGCATCGCCGACGCGAAGAAGATCTTCCCCGGCCTCCAGCAGCGGGCCATCGGCGTCTTCCGCTAGTTTCCGCACCGCGTGACAGGGCCGCGAGATCCGGCCACGTGACGGGCCCGCAAGTTCCGCACCGGGACTGGACCGCAAGATCGTCCTCGATCCCGCTTCGAGGGCTCTCGACCCTGCGGGGAGGCCCCTGGATCCCGGATCCTGCGCGATCTTGCCGGCTGCTCGCCGCGCTGAGGCTGGCCGGGCGTCGAACTTCCGGGCCGGGGGTGTGTCAGAGTCGCAGCGACAAAAGAGATATCAGATGATTCAGGCGTTCTGTGATGCCACTGTGGTCGCGGTAGTCCGCTGGGGTTTCCCGCGTCGGCCGCGTTGGGTATCGGAACACCGGACCCAGCCGGCCTGTATCGGGACACCGGATCCAGCCGGACGGTATCGGGACACCGGACCAGCCGACCCGATCGGGTCCGGGACGGGACATGTCGATTGCCGTCGAGGCAGACGGGGTGGTGCGGCGATGGCGCCAGGTGTGGCGGAACAGGTTCGTCCGGCGGAGGCCGCCGAACCGGACCTGATCACCGTGGGGGTCGAGGAGGAGTTCCTGCTCGCGGACCCCGCCACCGGGGCGGCCGTGCCGGCTGTGCACGCCGTCCTGGACCAGGTGCCGGCCGAGTTGCGAGGCCAGGTGCAGCTTGAGTTCCAGACCAGCCAGATCGAGATCGGCAGCCCGCCGGGCCTGGATCTGACCGCGCTGCGGCACTCGTTGGGGCTGCTCCGGACCGGGGTGGCGGAGGCCGCCGAGGCGGCCGGCGCCCGGCTCCTCGCGGTCGGCACCGGCCCGATGCCCGGCCCGGTACCTCCGGTGGTCGACAAACCCCGCTACCACCGCATGATCGAGCAGTACCGGCTGTTGGCGCCCGGCCCGGGCACCAACGGGATGCACGTCCACGTCGGTGTGGGCGACCCCGAGGTGGCCGTCCAGGTGCTCAACCACATCCGCCCGTGGCTGCCGATCCTGCACGCCGCCACCGCGAACTCGCCGTTCTACGAGGGCCAGGACACCGGTTACGCCAGTTGGCGTTCCATGCTCTGGGAGCGTTGGCCATCGACGGCCCCCACCCCTTACCTCGAGTCGTACGCCCACTACCAGAAACTGATCGACCAGCTGATCGCCAGCGGGGTCATGCTCGACGACGGGATGCTCTACTGGTATTCCCGGCTGTCGGCGAGCTACCCGACCGTGGAGATCCGGATCGGTGACGTGTGCCCGTCGCTTGACGACACGATCCTGATCGCCGCGTTGTGCCGGGCCCTGGTGGCGACCGCCCTGGCCGACATCGACGCCGGCCGGGAGGCGCCGCGGACCGACCACCACCTGGTGGCGGCCGCGCACTGGCTGGCGGCGCACGACGGACTGGCGGGGCAGGCGGTCGATCCGGTCACCGGAGACCGCCGGCCGGCCTGGCGGGTGCTGCGCCAGCTCGTCGATCGGGTACGCCCGCAGCTCGACCGGCACGGCGACCTCGGCCTGGCCACCTACCTGCTGGGCAAGCTGCACAGCCACGGCACCGGCGCCGAACGGCAGCGCGCGGTGTACGAGCGCACCGGCCAGCTCTCCGCGGTGCTGGACGACCTGGCGCGGCAGGCCCGGGGGTAAGGTCACGAATGTGACACAGCGTCTGCTGGTGATCGGTGGGGACGCCGCCGGCATGTCCGCCGCCTCCCAGGCGCGGCGCCGGCTCGGACCCGACGATCTGGAGATCATCGCTTTCGAGCGGGGCAACTTCACGTCCTACTCGGCGTGCGGCATCCCGTACTGGATCGGCGGGCTGGTCGACGACCGGGACAAGTTGATCGCCCGCCGGCCGGAGACGTTCCGCGACGAGTACGCGATCGACGTGCGGTTGCGGCACGAGGTGATCGGGATCGACCTGGACAAGCGCGAGGTCGTCGCCCACGACGCCGACGCCGGCAGGGAGGTCCGGGAAGGTTTCGACCATCTGGTGTACGCCGCCGGCGCGGTGCCGACGAAGCCGCCGTGGGCCCGCACCGACGCCGGGGGGATCTTCGGCGTGCAGACCCTTGACGACGGCGCGGCGCTGCTCGCCTGGCTGGACAGGGCATCGAAACCTCGGCACGCCGTGGTGATCGGCGGCGGCTACATCGGGGTCGAGATGGCCGAGGCGATGATCCAGCGGGGCCTGTCGGTCACCCTGGTCGAGCGCGACAGCCAGCCGATGTCGACTGTCGATCCCGACATGGGCGTACTGGTCCGCGACTCGCTTGTGGACCTCGGCATCGACATCCGTACCGACTGCACGGTCACCGACCTGGTGGTCGACGGCGGCGACCGGGTCCGCGCCGTGCGGACGACCGAGGGTGAGCTGCCGGCGGACATCGTGGTGGTCAGCGTCGGCGTACGACCGAACACGGCACTCGCCGCGGCGGCCGGCTTTCCGATCGGGGTGACCGGCGGCATCCGGGTGGACCTGCGGATGCGGGTGGTGGGGCTGGACGGCGTGTGGGCGGCCGGCGACTGCGTGGAGACGGTACACCGGTTGACCGGCCAGGCCGTGCATGTCCCGCTCGGCACGCACGCCAACAAGCAGGGCCGGGTGGCCGGGCTGAACATCGGCGGCGGGTACGCCACCTTCCCCGGCGTCATCGGCACCGCCGTGACAAAGGTATGTGACCTGGAGGTCGCCCGCACCGGCCTGCTGGAACGGGAGGCCGAGGAGGCCGGTTACCAGTTCGTCTGTGTCCAGGTGGAGTCGACGAACCGGGCCGGGTACTTCCCGGGCGCCCAGCCGATGACCGTCAAGCTGATCGCCGAGCGGCGCAGCGGGCAACTGCTCGGCGCCCAGATCGTCGGCCGCTCGGAGGCGGCGAAGCGGATCGACTCGCTGGCCGTGGCGCTGTGGAACTACATGACCGTGGACGAGATGGCCGGGCTCGACCTGGGCTACGCCCCGCCGTACGCGCCGGTCTGGGATCCGGTGCTGATCGCCGCGCGCAAGGCCGTCGACGCGATCCACGCGGACAACCCGATCTCCTGACCGCTCCCGTTCTGACGGTGGCGGGGCGGCACTGACCTACGACGGTTGACGCGAGGAAGGGCCGTCACGGGCCTCCGTAGGCGCGCCGCACCCAGAGCCGCGCCTGACTCTCGGCAGGCCGTTCGCGTCGCAGTACGGCGAAGAACCGGGCGTACAGCTCCGTGACGGGCCGGTCCGGTAGCTCGCGGACGGCGTCGATGAACAGCGCAGCGAGATATATTGCCACCGATCTGCGATCCGGCTCGGCGGCGAGCACGTCTCGGACTGCCAAGCACGGATAGTCCTCGCCGCACTGCCCACACATCCAGCCCGGCGCCGGCATGTGCGCCGGCCCCGAAGCGGTCACCAGTGGCCCCGGTTCCAGATGCGTGCCCGCCGCGCGGGCGGGAACTCCTCGGTCGGATCGGTCACCCAGGCGGGTCGCCGGTTCAACCGCCGTGCGTCGAGGCAGCCGACGCGGAATCGCCACGGCAGGCCGCAGACGCAGCGCCGCGAGAACAGGTTTCTCCGTCGATGCATGTCACGCCCCTCGTCACACAAAACGCCAGCTCACCGCGCCGTTCCCAGCTGACCGGACCACTTCACGAGTTCACATTTGGACCCGGTGCGAACCTGATCACTTTCGTTAACTCGATCGTCCGACGAGTGACCAGACAGTCACACTTCGCTACGGTGTTCCTCATGGACATTCCAGACGTTCGATGGGAGCGCCGATGAACGCTGTCTTGAGGGCGGCCCTCGCCGATGCCGGTCAAACCGCGGAGTCGCTCGCCGAGCGCGTGGGCGTCGACCCGAAGACCGTCGCGCGGTGGGTGACGCCGGGCCGGATCCCACACGCGCGGCACCGCTTCGCCGCCGCCGAAGCTCTCGGGCGGGACGTGGAGGACCTTTGGCCGGACGTCCTGCGACACCGTACGCCGGTGTGGTTCCGGGAGTGGGTCGAGTGGGAACGGGAGGCGGTCGCGTTGCGCTGGTACGAGCTGGCCTGGATTCCGGGCCTGTTGCAGACCGAGGCGTACGCCCGCGCGACGCTGGCAAACGAGTCGCTTGGCGAGGTCGAGATCGACCAGCTCGTAGAGTCCCGGCTCAGCCGGCAGGTCATCCTACGGAGGGACCGCCCGCCGCTGTTCGTCGCCGTCATCGACGAACTCGCGCTCCGGCGACCGCTGGCCAACAACCGCGCGGTCATGGCCGAGCAGTTCGCCTACCTGGCCGAGTGCGCCGAGCTGCCGACGGTCCAGATCCAGGTGGTGCCGGCTGACGTCGGCATGTACCCGGGCCTCGGCGGTCCGTTCATCGTCGCCGAGCTGCCCGACAACCGCCGGGTGGCGCACGTGGACGGCCAGACGCGAGCGCAGACCCTCGACCAGCCGAAGGAAATTGCTACTCTTGACCGTCAATGGGAACGGATCCGCGGAGATGCCCTCTCCCGGCAGCATTCCCTCACCCTCATCAAGGAAGCGGCATCGTCATGGACGTGACCGGAGCCAGGTGGCGCACCAGCACCCGCAGCGGCAACAACGGTGGCGCATGCGTCGAGGTGGCCGACAACCTCGCGGGCGTCGTGTTCGTCCGCGACTCCAAGGACCGCGACGGCGGCACGCTGAGCTTCCGCCCCGCCCAGTGGCAGACCTTCGTCAACCTCGCCAAGCGGATCGCCCCACTCGCATAGCGCCCTGACGGCCGACGTCCCGGCGACCCCCAGCCCGCCGGGACACGGCGGCGGCTCAGCCCACTATTGAGCCAGCAGGAAATCAGTACTTGTCACCCCAGTACGGATCGGCCGCACGAGGTGCCCCGGACCCCGGCCAGTTCTTTCGCGGTACCGCCGGACGGCGGTTCTGGGCTGAGGCGAGAGAGCCTCGGAGGAAGGCGGAGGACTCACGGTGTGCTCGATCGTCACGATCCTCCGGACCGTGCGCGCCAACGCCGTACCAGAACACGAGGCCGCATAGCGACGGCCGGCGGAAGTGTGCAGGGTTGTGGTGGGCAGAGGCACCATGCACCCTTCGCCGGGCCGGGCGCGGCAGGCGACCGGCGCGGGGCGGACGCCGCGCGATGCGAATGACACTCGTGTTGTTTGAATGCGTTGCGGGCCGGTCAATATCCCCGCCATGGGCGATATCAGGGTTGGTACGTCATCCTGGGCGGATCGTTCCCTTCTCGCGTCCGGCTGGTATCCCCGGTCGGTGAACACGGCCGCCGGCCGGCTCGCCTACTACGCCGAGCGGTTCGACCTGGTCGAGGTCGATACCAGCTACTACGCGGTGCCGGCGGTGGAGACCACTGCCGCGTGGGTCGAGCGCACGCCACCCGGGTTCACCTTCGACGTCAAGGCGTTCAGCCTGTTCACCGGGCATCCCACGCCGGTCGACGCGCTCCCCCGCGACCTGCGCCCGGCCCGGCACACCGGCCGGCTTCGCCGCCGCGACCTGCCCGAGGACGCGTACGACGAACTGTGGGCCCGGTTCCACGCGGCGCTCGACCCGCTCGCCACCGCCGGCCGGCTCGGCGCGGTGCTGTTGCAGTTCCCGCCCTGGCTGCGGTACGGCGAGGCGGCCAAGCGGCGGATCACCGAGCTGGCGCGACGCTGCCAGCCGCACCGGGTGGCGGTGGAGTTCCGGCACAGCTCATGGCTGACCGGCACGGACGGGGTGGACACAATCGACTTCCTGCGCCGGCACGAGCTGTCGTACACCTGCGTGGACATGCCGCAGGGTCATCCGTCGTCGATCCCGCCGATCCTGGTGGCCACGGCGGAGCTGGCGATGGTGCGGTTCCACGGGCACAGCGCCGACTGGGTCGAGGGCGGCAAGGAGGACAAGTTCCGGTACGCGTACTCCGACGCGGAGCTGGGCGAGTGGGTCGGCCCGCTGGGTGAGCTGGCCGAGCAGGCGGACGAGGTGCACGTGCTGCTGAATAACTGCTGCGGTGGGCAGGCGCAGCGGGACGCGCAGCGGCTCGCCGAGTTGCTCGGCGAGCCGCTGTGTGCCCCGGTCGGCGCGGACCGCCGCCGGGCCGGCGTCGGCTGAGAAGCCGGCCGGCGTCAGCTAACGGCAGTGCCAGACGATGGCCTGCGGCTTCCCATCGGGCCCGTCGAACTGACCGCCGACGATCCTGCCGTCGTCACTCAACGCGCGCACATCGACGAACTCGCCGCCAGTCAGGCCAGCCAGGTCCGGCAGCTTCACCGTGCCGGTGTCGGTGAGCAGCGCCGCGCCGTCCGAACGTCCCTGCGGGCCACCCCAGCTGCGACCGGCCCCCCAGCCCCGACCGTTGCCGACCGAGACGGCGGCTCGTCCGGTGAAGGGCACGTACTCGCCCTTGGCCAGGTTGTACCGGACGGCGTGGAACGCGATCGCCGTGTCCTCGCGCCGGGACGCCACCGCGACGATCCAGCCGTTACGGATCGACAGCGGAGCCAGGCCGGTCGCCTGACCACCCGGAACCGTGGGCATGGGTAGCTGCCGGGCCGGGCCGCCATCGGCTGGCCACAGGTAGCCCACCGCCTCCCGGGAACCCGCCGCGTCGGAATCGCCGTCGACCTTGTCGACAACGCCGACCACCGTGCCGTCGTCGTCGACGCCGGTGGCGCGGCCGTCCCAGTCCCGTCCGGGCAGCGGGAGGTCCCGCGCCGGCTGGTCGGGTGCCGGCCACACGACGGGGCGCTGCCGTCCGTTCTCCTCCCGGGTGCCGACGATCCGGTCGGACTCGTTGATCGCCGTGGGCCCCCCGGAGGACACCCCACCCAGCGGGTTGACCCTGCCGTCCCGATAGACGTACGGGAGTTCCTTACCACCGGAATAGCCGGAGCCGACCGCCACGCCACGCGAGTTGATATCGGTCAGCCGCTGGTCGTCACCGGGCATCGACACTACACGCGGTTTCTCGTTCTCCCAGATCACGACGGGATAGCTCCCCTGGTGCCCCTTCGGGTACGACCGGCCGGCGAGGAACCGGCCGGTCGGGTCACCGGCGGTGATCAGGCTCATCGTGACCCCGCCCGGCACCGGCAACCGCTTCGCCGTGCACTCGGTCGGCTCGTCCGGGATGTTCATGGACGCGCCCGCGGTCGGGGACAGTTCGGACGAGGGTGCGGCGGTGCCCGGGGCGGCGGACCGGTCCGGCTCCGAGCCGACCTGCCGCAGTGCGGCCGGCACGGCGACCGCCACGGCGAGCAACGCCATCGCCGCTCCCCCGGCCAGCCTGGTCCGGTGCAGCCGGCGCCGACGCCGACCCTCGGCGATCACGTTCCGCAGATCGAGCCGGCTGGGCCCGGACGGCGGCTCGATGTCGAGCCGCCGCAGCTCCTCGATGGTGTGCTGATCCTCGGTCATCTCATTCTCCGGTTGAGGCGATGGCGAACTGCCGGCTGTCCAGCAGCCGGCGCAGCGCGGCGAGGCCGTGCGAGGTCTGGCTCTTGACGGTCCCCGAGGAGCAGCCGAGCAGCCCGGCCACCTCGTCGACCGGCAGGTCGTGTACGAAGCGCAGCACGAGCACGGCCCGCTGGCGCGGTGGCACCTCGGCCAGGGCCGCGTGCAGCACCGTGCGGTCTTCGGGCCCGTCGTCGGTGTGCCGGTTGACGTCCGGGACCGCCCCGGCAAGGCGGACCTTCCACCAACCCTTGCGCTGGCTGTCCAGGAAGCAACGGACCAGGATGGACCGGACGTACGCGTCCAGGTTGCCCACCGTCGGCGTACGCGACCAGGCGACGTACAGCTTGGTGGCCGCCTCCTGGACCAGGTCGTCGGCCTGGTCCCGGTCACCACTGAGCGAGTACGCCAGCCGGCGCAGCGCCGGCAATCGCCCGGTCACGTACTCGACGTACTCCTGTTCCGAGGCTTTCCGCATCGTCCTGCCTTCGTCGGGGGTCTGGATATGGGACGACGTCCCGACCGGATCGGTTGTACGGGTCGGGCTGCTCTCCCGGTTAGGCTCGCAGCCGTGAGCCTGCAACCGCATGACGACGCCGACCGCATCCGGGTCTCCGACGCCGAACGCGAACATATCGTCGAGCTGCTCGGACAGGCCGCCGCCGAAGGTCGGCTCAGCCTGGAGGAGTACGCCGACCGGGCCACCTCGGCGCACAGCGCGCAAACCCGGGGTGAGCTGGCGCGACTCACCGACGATCTCCCGGTGGGACGGTCGATGGCGGCTGGTTCGGGAGTGAGCGCGACGGCACGCCGCTTTCCCACCCGGACTGACGACGAGGCCCCGGAGCACCTGGTCGCCGTCTTCGGCGCCGAGTCCCGCAAGGGGTTCTGGCGGGTGCCGGCCTGGATGCGGGCGATCTCCGTGTTCGGCGACTGCCACCTGGAGATGCAGGACGCCCAGCTCGAGAACCAGGTGACGGTGATCGAGGTGTTCGCGGTGTTCGGCGCGGCGACGTTGTTCGTGCCGGAGGGCATCGACGTCCGACTGACCGGAACCGCGGTCTTCGGCAGCAAGGAGTCCAAGCTGCGCGGGCCGGTGACTCCCGGCGCGCCGGTGATCGAGGTGCGGTCGCGCGTGGTCTTCGGCAGCGTGGAGGTACGGCTGCCGAAACGGAAGAAGGGCTCGCAGTAAGGCGCCGGAGGCGTAGCCCGGTCAGGTCTCCAGCGCGACGCCGGACGACGTGGTGATCAGGCGGGCCAGCGCGGCGGCCTCCCGGCTGCCCTCGGGCGCACTGAACACGTGCATCACGAGGCCGGACTCGCCGGGCGTCGCCGGCGCCTGGAACGTCTCGTAGTCCAGGGTGAGCGGCCCGGTCGCGGGGTGCCGCAGCCGTTTCCGTCCCGCCCCGCACATCACCACCCCGCCGGTCGCCCAGAACCGCCGGAAATCCATGCTCCAGGCGGACAGGTCGGTGATGAGCGCCACCAGATCCGGGTCGTCCGGGTAGCGTCCCGCGGACACCCGGAGCTGGCCCGCCGCCTCGCGGGCCCGGTCCGGCCACTCCGGGAAGACCTCGCGGGAGGCCGGGTCGAGAAAGAGGAAACGGGCCTGGTTACGGTCACGGCGGCCGGGGTCGCCCAGCCCGCCGAGCAGTTCGGCACCCAGTCTGTTCCAGGCCACCACGTCGAGGCGTTCGTTCGTGACGAAGGCGGGAGACCGGGTCAGGTCGTCCAGGACCCGCCGCAGCAGCGGGCTCACCTGGGTCTTCGGCGCCGGGCCACGCCGGGCGGTGGCCAGGGTGCGCAGATGCTGCCGCCCCGCCGCGTCCAGGCCGAGCGCCCGGGCCAGCGCGTCGAGGACCTCGGCCGACGGCTGGGTGGCCCGGCCCTGTTCGAGGCGGACGTAGTAGTCCACGCTGATGCCCGCCAGTTGGGCGAGTTCCTCCCGACGCAGGCCGCGCACCCGTCGGCGGCGACCCCCGGCGAGCCCGACCCGCTCCGGCGGCACCTGCTCCCGGCGGGCGCGCAGGAAGCCGCCAAGCGCCCGGCCCGCGTGGTCGACTCCGTTCATGGTCCCAAGTATGCGGGTGGTACTCGCAGTACCAGGATCACCGTTCGGGCGGTTGGACCGGGTTCTGGCTACCGCCTGGTGGCCAGGGGACCGTGGCGACATGACCCACGAACTCCCACCCCAGCGGAAGAAGATCCTCCTCGTCACCGCCCATCCCGAGGCCCGGTCGCTCACCACCGCGCTGGCGGCCTTCGCGGCCGACGAGCTGCGGGCGACCGGACACGAGGTACGGGTGTCGGACCTTTACGCCATGAAATGGAAGGCGACGGTGGACGCCGACGACTTCCCGGACCACCCCGCGGACCGCCGGCTGGAGGTGCTCCCGGTGTCGGGCGAGGCGACGCTGGCCGGACGCCTGTCTCCCGACATCGCGGCCGAGCAGGAGAAGCTCCGCTGGGCGGACGCGGTGATCTTGCAGTTCCCGATGTGGTGGTTCTCGATGCCGGCGATCCTCAAGGGCTGGATCGACCGGGTCTTCACAATGCAGTTCGCCCACGGCCCGGCGGTGCCACCGCCCTACCACGAGAACAGCCCGCTGGCGGGACGGCGGGCACTGCTCGCGGTGACCATCGGCGCGCGGGAGTCGGCGTTCTCCGACCGCGGCATCCACGGATACCTGCCGGACCTTCTCTTCCCGATCCAGCACGGGGTGCTCTGGTTCACCGGGATGGCGACGCTCGAACCGTTCGCGGTCCACAACTCGCTGACCCTGTCGGCGGAGGGCTTCACGGTCGCGAAGGACGCGTACCGCCGGCGGCTCGACGGGCTCTTCACGGACGAGCCGGTGCCGTACCGGTCCCTCGTGGGTGGTGACTACGACCGCGAGATGCGGCTGCTGCCCGGACTGGAGCGGCCGGGAACGAGCGGGCTCGGTCTTCACCTGCGCCGGCCAAGCTGACCGGCGTCCGACAGGTTCTGTCGGGGGGTGGGGTTAGCGTGTGCGCTGTCACGGTGCCGATTACCGGCGCGAATCCCTCGGAGGTGCCCATGTCGCAGGAGACGACCTACCTCGAACTGTCCGAAGTGGACGGCAGTGCGCACAAGTTCTACGAGGTGCTCGTCGACGACACAGCGTTGACCGTCCGATATGGCCGGATCGGTGACCGGGGCCAGGTGAAGACGACAAGCTACCCAGACAACACCCGAGCCCGGGCCGCCGCGGACAAGAAAATCGGGGAGAAGATCCGCAAGGGGTACGCCCCGGCGGTGCGCGGAGCCCGGCAGAAGCGCAGCGTCTCGCGCCGCCAGATCGTCAGCACCCGGTCGACCGCCCGCACCGCACCGGTGCTCTGGCGGTACGATTCCGGCGCGCCCGCCTTCGGCATCTTCGTCGACGGGCAGAACTGCATGGTCGGCAACGAGCACGGCGTGATCACCACGCTCGACCATGATGCCCGCGTGGCCGGGCAGGTGCGGCTCCCCGACGGCGTGAAGTGCATCGTCGCCGACGACGCCTGGATCTACGCCGGGTGTGACGACGGCAACGTCTACGACCTCTCCGGCAAGGTTCCCCGGGTGGCGTACGCCATCGCGCCGGAGATCGACATCTACTGGCTGGACATCCACGACGGGGTGCTCGGCGTCTCCGACGCCGGCGGCGGGATCGCCGCGATCGACCACGAGGACGAGTTCCTCTGGCGCCGACCGGGGCGCGGCCGGGCGGCCTGGATGGTCCGCTGCGATCCGGACGCGCTCTACCACGGCCACTCGCGCGGGGTCACCGGCTACGACTGGCGCACCGGCCGCGAGATCTGGCACGTCCCGACCGGCTCGGTGCTCTTCGGCTGGCAGGAGACCGGTGCCGTCTTCGCCGGCACCGGGACCCGGGAGGTGGTGCGGCTGAGCAAGGACGGCCGGCCCGAGCGGTCGTACCAGTGCGATGCGCCCGTCTTCTCCTGCGCGACCGCCGAAGGCGGCCGGTACGTCTTCGCCGGCGACAGCCAGTCCTCGATCTACTGCTTCGACGCGGCGGGCAACCGGCTGTGGAAGCTCGGCACCGGTTGCGGCTCGGCGTACTCGATGCAGTACCACGACCAGCGGTTGTACGTGGTTACCACGGGCGGCTACCTGGCCTGCGTGGACGCGAGTGAGCCGGCGATCCGGGCGGCGGAGGCCGGCAGCGTGCCCGATGTGGTCGACGTCAAGGCGCCCCGCCGTGCGCCGGCACCGGCGGCGCCAACCGTGGTCGAGGTGACAAGCGACGCGAGCGACGGCGTGGTGGTGCAGTGCGTGGAGGAGCGTGGACGGCTGCGCGTCCACGTCATCTCCAGCGGATACCACTCCGGCTGGTCGGTCCAGTTCCCGAAGGGAATCCGGGAACCGGGAGCCCGCTACCTGGTCACCGAGATCCGCGAGTCCGGCCGGGGCGGCTTTTACCGGGCGTACGGCGACATCCGCCGGCTGCGCTGACTGTCCGGTGACGCATCACCGGATCCGGGTGGACGACGCCTGGCAGGTGGGGCACCAGTAGAGGTTGCGCCCGGCCAGCACACCCCGCCGCACCTCGGTGCCGCAAACGTGGCAGGCGAGTCCGGGACGGCGGTAGACGTACACCTCGCCGCCGTGCCGGTCCACCCGCGGCGGACGGCCCATCGCCTCCGGCAGGTGCTCGCCGGCCACCGTGTCGATCCGCCCGGTCGCCACGGCGGCGAGCATCAACTCTCGCAGGTCCGCCCAGAGCGCGTGCCAGGCCGGCTCGGTCAGGTCCCGTCCGGGCAGCGTCGGGGGCAGCCCGGCGCGGAACAGCGCCTCCGTGACGAAGATCAGGCCGGTACCCGCCACCACGGACTGGTCCAGCAGCAGGGCGGCCAGCGCCGTGCGGCTGCGGCTGATCCGCGCGTACGCCACCACCGGATCGGCGTCTTCGCGCAGTGGATCGGGTCCCAGGCGCTCCCGCAGGGCGGCCACCTCGGCCGGGCCGAGCAGTTCGCAGGCCGCCGGACCCCGCACGTCGAGCCAGTGCCGGTCGCTGGCCAGCCGCAACCGCACCTGGCCCACCGGGGCGGGAGGCTCACCGTCACCGTCCGTGAACCGGCCGTACAGACCCAGGTGGACGTGCAGGATCAGCCCACCGGAGTAGTGGTGCAGCAGATGCTTGCCGTACGCCTCGGTGCCGGTGAGCACCGTGCCGGACAGTGCCGCGGCACCGTCGGCGAACCGACCCTGCGGGCTGCCGGCCAGCACCTTGTCGCCGGCGAACAGCTCCCGGTGCCGCGCGGCCAGCCGGTGAATGGTGTGTCCCTCGGGCACCGGCCAAGCCTACGGCTCGCGTATCCCGACCCCCACTTCCCCGTTGATCATTGTGCAGGTGTGACGGCTCGGGCATTGGGGTATCCCGATGAGGTGTTTGCGTAGGCGCCACCGGACTGGTCCCACGCATGTATCAGGAGGTGTGCTGTGGTCAGAATTCCTTCGCTCTCCCGCCGCCGGGAGACGGCACCGGTGCGGGACGAAAATCAGGACGGCCGGATCGACGAGCGCGACGCCGACCTCGCCGCCCACCAGAGCGACCCCGGACGGGACGGCCGGCCGGCGGCACCGACAAGCCCCGCCGTGGGCGCCGAGCCGTCCCCGCCGCCGGTGGTCACCGACCGGTCCGAGGACCACACGACGTACCGCAGCCGGTCGGCGGATGAGGCGGACGATCGAGGTGACGCGACGGCGAACGACGGTCGCGCCGACACCCGAACCGACGCGGAGCGGCGGGCCGCGGACCGGGCCGCGACGGCCCGCGCCGCCACCGGCCGCACCGGGACCCACCCGGTGGTGACCCGCGCGCCGGCCGAGGACCGCACCGACGAGCGTGTCGTGCCGGCGGCGGGCTCCGCGCGTACCGACGAGGACCTGGACCGCACGGTCGACAACCGGACCGCTGACCCGGACCCCGAGCGGACCGAGCCGGACGTCCGCCCGCGGCCAGAGGACCGGACGGACGTGGTGGTGGACCGCGGGCCGCGCCCACGGACCAGCCTGCTCGCCACCGCCAGCCTGATCTTCGGCGTCGCTGGCGCGCTGTTCGTCCTGACCGGCACCCTCGCCGGGTATGGAATGGTGCTCGGCGGCGTCGCCGCGCTGCTCGGCGTGGCCGGCCTCTCCGCGACCCGCCGCCGGCACATCGCCGGCACCACCGAGGCGATGACCGGCATGCTGCTGGGCCTCGCCGCCGTCGTCATCGGCATCCTGGCCATGACCGGCCAGTTCGGCTGGCCGAGCACAGATGACAACTGGGTGCAACGGTTCCGGGAGTGGCTTGACGCACAGTTTGTGGATCGTTTCTGAGGGGTAGCTGAGATCTTGCCGCCGGTGATGCACCGGATGGCAGCGCAACAGCAGTGGTGGTTCACCCGTTGAGCGCGAAGTGAGGGGCGGCGGTTCGCCGCCCCTCAGGCGTGCCCGGCCCACAGAAACGTCCCCCGGCGGCACCGCACCGAGCACCCTGGCAGGCGTGCCCGGCCCACAGAACCCCTGACCACACCTGGCGATCGTCGGGCGACCACTCGACGCAACGAATCGGTGGTCGATCCCGACACAGACGCAACAATCAACGGCTGTACGCAAGTCTTACCGGTGGATCCCGACGCCGCGGCCCGCATAGCGTTGAGGGACGGCGCCAGCTTGGGGCCCTGACCCGGGCGCGCCCGACCCCTGGGAGCAACGATGACGATGGACGCCACGGAGCCGCGCGGGCCGCAGCCCGCCGCCCCGCGCGCCGCCCACCGGCACTTCCTGATGTGCCGTCCGACGCACTTCGCCGTCACGTACGCCATCAACCCCTGGATGAACCCCGCCGCACCGGTCGACCAGGCCCGCGCGGTCGCTCAATGGGACACGCTGCGGCGGACTTACCTGGACCTCGGCCACACGGTCGATCTCATCGAGCCGCTGCCCGGCCTGCCGGACATGGTGTTCGCGGCGAACGGCGCCACCGTCGTCGACGGCACGGCGATGGCGGTGCAGTTCCGCGACCCGCAGCGGGCCGACGAGGCGCCCGCGTACCGGGCCTGGCTCGAACGCGCCGGCTTCGACGTGCACGATCCCAAGCACGTGAACGAGGGTGAGGGGGACGTCCTGCTGGTCGGCGACCTGCTGCTCGCCGGCACCGGATTCCGCACGGCACACGCCGCGCACGCCCAGCTTCAGGAGGTCTTCGGGCGCCCGGTGATCAGCCTTCATCTGGTGGACCCGCGCTTCTACCACCTGGACACGGCACTCTGTGTGCTGGACGACCGCACCATCGCGTACCTGCCGGAGGCGTTCTCGCCCGGCAGCCGCGCCGTCCTGCGGCGGCTCTTCCCAGACGCGGTGCTGGCCACCGAGGCCGACGCCGTGGTCTTCGGTCTCAATTCGGTGAGCGACGGTCGCCACGTGGTCATGCCGGTGCAGGCAACCGCCCTCGCGGCGGCGCTGCGCGACCGCGGCTACGAGACCATCGGGGTGGACCTGTCCGAGCTGCGCAAGGCGGGCGGCGGGCCGAAGTGCTGCACCCTGAACGTGCGTGAGAAAGGGACGAGCGAATGATCGTGGATGGCATGCCCCGCACCCCGTCCGCCGTGGTGGACGCGGAGCGCTGGACCGCGCACAACTACCATCCGCTGCCGGTGGTGATCGCCTCGGCCGAGGGCGCCTGGGTGACCGACGTCGATGGCCGGCGCTACCTCGACTGCCTGGCCGGGTACTCGGCCCTCAACTTCGGTCACCGGCATCCCGGCCTGATCGCCGCGGCGCACGCCCAGCTCGACCGGCTGACGTTGACCAGTCGAGCGTTCATCCATGACCAGTTCGCGGTCTTCTGCCACGAGCTGGCCGACCTGTGCGGCAAGGACATGGTCCTGCCCATGAACACCGGCGCCGAAGCGGTGGAGACCGCCGTGAAGGTGGCTCGCAAGTGGGGCTACCGGGTCAAGGGGGTGCCGGCCGGTCAAGCCACAATCGTCGTCGCCGACGGCAACTTCCACGGGCGCACCACCACGATCGTCAGCTTCTCCACCGACCCGGACGCCCGTGACGACTTCGGACCGTACACCCCGGGGTTCCGGATCGTGCCGTACGGCGACCTCGCCGCCCTCGCCGAGGCTGTCGACGACACGACCGTCGCCGTCCTCATCGAACCGATCCAGGGAGAGCAGGGCGTGGTCGTGCCGCCGGCGGGTTACCTGCCCGGCGTTCGGCGGCTGTGCACGGAGCGGAACGTGCTCTTCGTGGCCGACGAGATCCAGTCCGGGCTGGGCCGCACCGGGGAAACCTTCGCCTGCGACAACGAGGGCGTCACCCCGGACATGTACGTGCTCGGCAAGGCCCTCGGCGGCGGCATCGTGCCGGTCTCCGCGGTGGCGGCCGACTCAGCCGTACTCGGCGTGCTGCGTCCCGGACAGCATGGCTCCACCTTCGGCGGCAACCCGCTCGCCTGCGCGGTCGGCACCGAGGTGGTCCGGCTGCTGGCCACCGGCGAGTTCCAGCGCCGTTCGGCAGAGTTGGGCGCGCGACTGCACGCCCGGCTGGGTGACCTGATCGGCAAGGGGTTGGTGGCGGTGCGCGGGCGCGGCCTGTGGGCCGGGGTGGACATCGACCCGGCGCTGATGACGGGCCGCGAGGCGTGCGAGCGGCTCGTCGACCGGGGCGTCCTGGCCAAAGACACCCACGGCTCCACCATCCGACTCGCGCCGCCGCTGGTGGTCGAAACCGAGGAACTGGACCACGCCGTCAACCAACTGGCCGCCGTCCTAACCCCCTAACCCCCCACCCCCTACCCCTCCCGCCCTCCCCGCCGCTCCCCCCTTTCGTCGATCTAGGGCAGATGGTTGTCAGTTGATCTCCAATCACGACCATCTGCC
>NZ_JBHTDD010000040.1:0-49411 GCF_042666615.1 Plantactinospora sp. GCM10030261 | reverse complement strand
CGCCCGCATCCGCAGCGAACGACAACGACGATGGGGCCAACCCGCCACCCGCGCAGCCTGAACCCAACACCCCGAACGTTGGTGGTCACGGCACTAGCGAGAACCGTCGTCGGATCCGCATCGAAGCCTCCGGATGATCGATGGCCGTTGAGAACTGCCTACCCCTGACCGATCGATCGCACAAATCGGGAGACCGCTGGCACTCCCCCGACCCCCACCCACCCCTTTTCTGGGTTGATCAAGAGGTTCGCGTCACCGGAAGCGCACCCTGGTGACGCAAACCTCTTGATCAACCGGGGACAGCGCTCGCGGGCCGGGACTCTTTCCGAGAAGAGCCCCGGCCCGCGCACTCACTCGGTGCGGAGGCCGTCCGGGCCCACCAGCCGCCACAACGCGGGCAGGCTCAGCACGGTCACCAGCAGGACAGTCGCCGCGCCGAGCCCGGTGGAGACGCCGACCGCCGACCAGCCGATCGAGAACGGCGCACCCACCATGCGCAGCAGCACGGCGCCGAGCGCCAGGCCGAAGCAGA
The DNA here is from genome assembly GCF_042666615.1 of Plantactinospora sp. GCM10030261. Classification (NCBI taxonomy): domain Bacteria; kingdom Bacillati; phylum Actinomycetota; class Actinomycetes; order Micromonosporales; family Micromonosporaceae; genus Plantactinospora; species Plantactinospora sp. GCM10030261. The sequence continues at coordinate 48,879 of NZ_JBHTDD010000040.1, read as the reverse complement.
CCGCGAGGACCAAGCCGATCACCACGGGGACCGTCGCCTGCCACACCACCGACCAGCCGAGGGTCCCCCGCCGGGTGCCGACCGCCGCAAGCATCGCCAGCAGCCGGCGCCGTTCCCGCAACTGTTCCAGCACCCCGACCAGCATGCTGGTGCCAATCAGCAGCAGGGTCACCACAATGCCCGCGTACAGGCCTCGCCGGATCGAGGTGAACCGGTCGTCCTCCAGGGTCGCGGACTGGGCCTGCACCGATCCCGTCGGGTCGATCTGGGCCGCGACATTGCGCAGCCGCTCGATCGCGTCCGGGTCGTCGGGCGCGGTGAGCGCGAACAGGTCGACGGACAGCGCGCCGAGCCGGGGCACGTCGATCGCTCCGGGCGTGATGAGTACCCCGCGTCGCGGCCAGCCGGTGGGGTCGGGACGGGCCGGGACCCGGCGCGCGTCGGCGGGCAGGGTCCACGGCACCTCACCCGCACCGACCAGCAGGCGCGTGCCCGGAGTCGGCATCGGCGGCGGGTTTCCCTCCGCCGGTGGCCCGTCCAGCAGGAACACGTCACCGTCGGCGCACCGGTCCAGCGCCGCGAACTCGGCGAGGGCGGCACAGTCCCCGATCCGCACCGGCGCCCCGGCTCCATCCGGACCGCCGGTGCCGGCATGCGCCGACAGCGTCCCCACAACACGGCTCAGCCCCGGGGTGGCTGCCAGCCGGTCCAACGCTCCGGACGGATCGGCGACCTCGTAGACGTACGCGCTCACGGTGGCCCGGCTCGTGTCGACGCCGGTCCGGATGGTGGACTGGGCCTGCACCACGGCGAAGAGCAACTGCAACCCGATGGCCCCGGCCACGGCCACCGAGATCCCGTTCACCAGTCGGGTCGAGCCCGCTCCGTCGGCCTGCAACCGGCGAACGGCGAGCTGCCAGGCGACGGGGCCACCGCGCAGGCGGCGGACGACGACGTCGACCAGCCAGGGCAGCAGCGTGACGGTACCGACGAGCAGCAGGATCGCACCGAGGGCGACCTGGTAGCCGGTTCCCGCGTCATAGCCCGCCCGGAAGCCGTCCACCAGCGGATACAGCAGGACCAGACCGGTGGCCGGCAGCAGCAACCGCCACCACAGCCGGCGCCGGGCGGTGCCGGCGCGGCGGCTCACTCCCAGCGGTTCCACCACGACGCCACGCAGGGCCGCCAGGCCGACGACGACCGCCAGGGTGGGTACGGCGATCGCGATCAACCCGACCGCCGTCGGCAGCGGACGTACGTCGTCGGCGTAGACGTTGATCGTCCCGACGGTGACCAGCGGGGCGAGCTGGCGGCCGACCGCGAACAGCAGGCCGCCCACCACCAGACCGAGCATGGCGCCGACCGCCGCCTCGCCCGCGGCGATCCGCCGCGTCATCCGCGCGTCGGCGCCGACGAGGCGCAGCGCGGCGAGTCGCCGGTCCCGGCGCTCACCACCGAAGCGTACGGCCGCACCGAGGAACACCACGATGGGCAGCAGCAGGACGACGAAGATGATGACAACCAGCAGTCCGAGAATCGGGCCGAACTCCTCGCCCGGTGGGCCGCCGCCGAACGCGGTGACCCGCTGGGACCGGCTGGCCTGCAGCGTTTCGCTGCCTGCGTAGAAGGCCAGCTCGCTCGGGCCGGTGAGGCCGTCCCGGCCGATGGTGCCGACCATCCGGGCACCGCCCAGCCGGGGTGCGAACAGCGCGCCGTCCGGCGAGTCGAGCAGCCGGGCCAGCGCGGGCGACACCACCACCTCGCCGGCCGCGGGCAGGGCCGCCAGGCCGGGTGGGCGGGGCGCGTCCGGTCCCTCCGGACGCAGCAGCATCCCCCGCACGGCGCGGTCCCGGAAAGTGGTGTCGGCGGTCGCCACGAGCAGGGTGTCCGGGCCGGGCGGACGCTCCTGGAAGACCGGCGTCGGATCGCGGGCGTCCGTCCGTGCCTCGCGGGCCGCCACGGCACCGGGTACGGAGGCGGCGAACAGCAGCAACGTCACACCGACGCCCACCCCCAGCGCGGTCAGCGCCGTGCGGAGCCAGCCGTCCCGCCCGCCCGCGACAGCCATCCGGGCCCCGAACAGAAGCTCTCTCACAGAACCCTCCGCGCGCTCACGGAAACACCCACTGTTCGCGACTGCGGGGCTCGCAAACCCGGCTCACTCCTCGCGCTCACGGAAACACCCACTGTTCGCGACTGCGGGGCTCGCAAACCCGGCTCACTCCTCGCGCTCACGGTGCCGCCACGTGCTCGCGGGTGCGGCCGTCGCGCACCACCACCTCACGATCCGCGTACGCGGCCACCCGCGTTTCGTGGGTCACCAGCACCACGGCGGCGCCGGACTCCCGGGCCGCATCGGTGAGCAGGCGCATCACCCGTTCGCCGTTGAGCGAGTCGAGCGCGCCGGTCGGCTCGTCGGCGAAGATCGCGCGGGGTCCGGTGACCAACGCCCGGGCCACGGCGACCCGTTGGGCCTGACCACCGGAAAGCTCGCCCGGACGCTTGCCGGCCACGTCGGCCACCTCCAACCGGTCCAGCCAGGCGGCGGCCCGTTCCTCGGCGGCCCGGCGGCGCGCCCGTTCCAGGCGTAGCGGCAGGGCCACGTTCTCCAGGCAGGTCAGCTCGGGCACGAGCTGCCCGAACTGGAAGACGAAGCCGAAGTCGCGGCGGCGCAGCGCGCTACGCCCGGCGTCGGACATCGTGGTGATGTCGTGGCCGGCATAGCGCACCGAGCCCGCGTCCGGTCGGACGATGCCGGCCAGGCAGTGCAGCAGGGTGGACTTGCCCGAGCCGGACGGGCCCATCACAGCCACCAGTTCACCGGCCGTCACCGCCAGCGACGCGTCCCGCAGGGCGGGAGTCGCACCGAACGACTTGCGCAGGTTCTCGGCGCTCAGCAGGGGAGTGGTCGCCCCCGGGCCCTCGCCGGGCCCCGTGGCGCCCGGGCCGGTAATCGTTGGACCGGCGGCACGGGCCGCACCCGCGCCGGTCACCGGCGCACCTCCGCCGCCAGGTGGTCCAGCCGGGCCGCGGTCAGTTCCAGCCAGCGCAGGTCCGCCTCCAGGTGGAACAGCGCGTGATCACAGACGAGCTGGTCGGCCAGGTCGCCGCCGGTCTTGCGCCGGGTCAGCTCGCGCATCAACCGCAGGTGCTCGGCCCGCTGGACGTCCAGCAGATCGGACGCGGGGCGACCGGTCAGCAGCGCCAGCACCACCTTGGTGAACAGGACGTTCTGCAGGTATGGCTCGGGCTTCTCCGGCGTGGACAGCCAGCGCTCGACATCGGTCACCCCGGCGTGGGTGATCGCGTACCGCTTCCGGTCCGGTCCCTCGCCCGGCTCGATGGCCTCCACCTCGACCAGTCCGGCCCGGAGCAGCCGGGAGAGGGTCGCGTACACCTGGCCGTAGGCCAGCGGCCGGGCGTGACCGAAACGGTCGTCGTAGGAACGCTTGAGGTCGTACCCGTGCCGGGGGCCCGCTTCGAGCAGGGCGAGGAACGTCTGACCGATCGACATGGCACGACTATACACAGCATGTATACGCGTCGCGTATAGCCGGTTGTGGGTCGGATGCTCGGGCGGTTGCTCAGGCGAAATCGGGATGGTCGAGGCGAACGGTTACCGAATTGCCCAGATTATTAGTGATCGTGGCGACGTGGGCCCGCACCTCCACCGCCTCGAATGGGTTGGAGTCGGTCGACGCCACGATCCACATGAGGTTGCGGTCTTTGTCCAGCCGGGCGAAGAAGCCCTCCGAACCATGGGCTCCCTCGCCGCCGCATATGTAGCGAGACCCTCGGCCCACAACTGTTCGATCCTGCTCGCCATCCGTGGCGCCTCTCCGCGTCGAACCCTCACCCGTCAGCGGCGGTCCGACCCTCGCGCAGCCGGACCACCAGCCGCATCACGTGATAGACCACGATGGCGGCGGCCGAGCCGAGCGCGATGCCGTTGAACGACAGGTCACCGGCGGACAGCGTGTAGTCGGCGGCGCCGATGATGACCGCCACCGCGGCGGTCATCAGGTTCACCGGATCGTGGAAGTCGACCCGGTTCTCGATCCAGATCCGGGCGCCGAGGACGGCGATCAGCCCGTACAGCACGGTGGTGGCGCCACCGAGGACGCCCGCGGGCACGGTCTGGATCAGGGCGCCGAACTTCGGGCTCAGGCCGAGCAGCACCGCCGCAGCGCCGGCCACCCAGTAGGCAGCCGTCGAATACACCCGGGTCGCGGCCATCACGCCGATGTTCTCCGCGTACGTCGTGGTGCCCGACCCGCCGCCGGCGCCAGCGAACGCCGTCGCCAGACCGTCGCCCAGGAACGCCCGACCCATTTCCGGATCGAGGTTGCGACCCGTCATCGCCGCGACCGCCTTGACGTGTCCGGCGTTCTCGGCCATCAGCACCAGGACCACCGGGGCGATCAGCGCGATGGCATGCCAGCTGAACGTCGGTGCCGTGAAGTCGGGCAGGCCAACCCAGCGGGCGTCGGCCAGCCTGCGAGTGGCCACCGGATCGAGACCGCTCGTCAGCGCCGCCACGAGCCAGCCGACGGCGACGCCCAGCAGGATGGACAGCCGACCGAGGAAGCCTCGGAACACCACCGTGGCCAGCAGGATCGCGGCGAGCGTCAGCACCGCGATGACCGGCTGTGCGCGTACCCCGCCCTCGCCACCGCCGTGCCACGCCGTCGGCGCCAGGTTGAGGCCGATCAACGCGACGATCGCGCCGGTCACCACCGGCGGCATCAGCGCGTCGATCCACCTGGAGCCCACCGCCTGGACGACGAGCCCGACCGCGGCGAGCAGGGCACCGGCGACCACGATGCCGCCGAGCGCCGGGGCGATGTCCCCGCCGGCCTTGGCCGCCAGCACCGGCGCGATGAACGCGAACGACGAACCCAGGTAGGACGGCACCCGGTTCCGGGTGATCAGCAGGAAGATCAGGGTGCCGAGGCCGGAGAAGAACAACGTGGTGGCCGGCGGGAAGCCGGTGATGAGCGGGACGGTGAAGGTGGCGCCGAACATCGCCACCACATGCTGCACGCCGACGCCGAGCGTACGCGGCCAGGACAGCCGCTCGTGCGGACGAACGACGCCACCGGGCCGGATCGACCGGCCGTCCCCGTGCACCGTCCAGCCGAACGGACGGGTCGCTGTCTCGGTGGGATGCTCGGTCATGGGGAACACGCACCCTTCTGGTCGAACCGGTCGGGGCGCGGACAACCCGGGCACGTTTGTACCAGACGCGGGCCGCTCTCGATCATCCGGCCCGGCCCGATGCGATCTGGGGAATCAGCCAGGCGCCTCGAACAGGTCGACCTGCTCACCACCGCTGAGGGCCGGACCGGTGTGCGCCGGCGGCGGGCGGTCCGGGTCCGGCGTCCGCGAGTAGAGCCGGTCACCGCCCACCGCGCGGCGCCCGGTCACCCGGACCCCCACCAGTGGGACGGGTGCCGAGGCCGGGTCTATCGCCCGCTCGCCCCAGCGCACCCAGATCGCGGTACGCCCGGCCGCCGCCTCAGCGAGCAGCTTCTCCGCCGTCCGACGGCGCGCCCCCCGGTCGACCTCGATCACCACCGGCGCGCCGTCCGCCCGGGCGCACGCCGCGTCCACCCACGAGTGCTGGTGCTGGTACGGCGGGGGCAGCGGGAACACGCTTGCCGCGCGCCGGTACACCCGCCAGCCCTGGTCCCTGCCCCACCGCACCACCGCGTCCACCAGCAGCGCGCTCACCTGGTCGGCCGTCCGGTCCAGGAAGGTGACCCCGGCCAGCCAGGCGGCCAGCGAGTCGCGGATCCGGCCCGCGTCGTCGCCGGCCGGTGGTGGAGGGGAGGCTCCGGGTGACGCCGGGCGACGCTGGGTCGGGGCGGGATGGTCCCGAGCCGACGCCGGACGACCGTCTCCGGTCATCCGGAACCCCCGGCCACCGACGGGAGGATCTGCACCTCCGCGTCGGCCGGCACCGGCGTGGCCAGCCCGCCGACCCGCCGGCAGTCCTCACCGTCGACGTAGATGTTGACGTACCGGCGGAGTTGGCCCTGCTCGTCCCGGAGCCGGCGGTGCAGGCGTGGCCACCCGGCGGCGAGCTGGTCGAGCACCGCGGCCAGGGTGCCGGCGCCGACCGGCAGGTCCAACCGGCGCTCGCCACCGGAGTCCGGCCGGAGGGCGGCGGGAATCAGGACGGTGACCACCTCAGACCGCCACGGCGCGGACGCAGAGCACGTCCGGCAGGTGGGTCGCCACTGGCGACCACGAGTCACCCTCGTCGCGGCTGGCGTAGACCTCCCCGGAGCGGGTGCCGAAGTAGACACCGGTGGAACTGGCGTCGTCGACGCACATGGCGTCCCGCAGCACCGCCGGATAGAACGGGTCGCTCGGCAGGCCGCGGCTCAACGGCTCCCACGTGTCGCCGGCATCGACGGACCGGAACACCCGGCACCGCCTGTCGACTGGGAACCGCTCGCTGTCGGCGACCAGCGGGAACGTGTAGATCACGCCAGGCCGGCGGGGGTGCGCCACCATCGGGAAGCCGAAATCGCTGGGCAGCCCCGCGGCGATCGACGACCAGGTGCCGCCGTCGTCGTCGGAGCGGTAGACGCCGTGATGGTTCTGCGCGTACAGCCGCTCCGGATCGGAACCGTCGCGAGCCACCTTGTGTACGCACTGGCCGAACTCGGGCCACTCGTCCGGTAGGAAGTAGGCCCGGATTCCGGTGTTGCCGGCGGTCCACGAGGCGCCGCCGTCCGTCGTCCGGTAGACCCCGCCGGTCGACATGGCCACCAGCACCCGAGCCGCATCGGTGGGGTGCGGCAGCACGGTGTGGATGGCCTGGCCGCCGAACCCGGCTCCCCACTGTTTCCGGTGCGGGTGGTCCCACAGCGACCGGACCAGGTCGAAGGTCCCGCCGCCGTCGGTGGAGCGGAACAGTGCTGAGGGTTCGGTGCCGGCGTAGACCAGTCCGGGTTGGTCGGCGGCGCCGGGAGCGAGCTGCCACACCCGTCCCAGGCTGGCGCCGGTCTCCTCCGGGAAGGCGACCGGGGCGTGGTCCGGCTCGTGCCACGACGCGCCGAGATCGTCGCTGGTGGCCACGCTGGGGCCGTAGTGGGAACTCGTCATCCCGGCGAGCAACCGGGGGCGGGCCGACCGCTTGTCGATGGCCACGGCGTACACGCCGGTCATCGCGAAGTGTGGCCCCGACAGCTCCCAGCGTCCGTCGTCCGCGCCGGTGGCCAGGAACAGGCCCTTGGCCGTCCCGATGGCCAGCAGGATCGTCATGGCGTCCTCCAAGCTCCTCCGCGCCCCGTCCGGCAGTATGCCCACCGGCACCGACATCGAGCCATCACCCGACCGGGCGTGCCGTGCCGGGCACACGCGTGGCCGGTCGACCGCCGACATCGGGTTGGCGGCGACGAACTGATCGACGACAACCGTCTGATCCCCTGGGAGATAGCGTTCCGCCCTTGATCGGCTGAATGGTCATCACCAATCGTCGCGCGAACGTGGAAACCGTCGTGGTCGCCCGTCAGTTGCCGTTATCCGACGTCGGTCCGGGGCGTCCGAAATCGTTTCGGTCAGCGTGGACGAATCCGGACCGTAGGCGTTTTGTGAGGCGAGCCGCATCGCTGTTTCTCCAGGTGAACAGGGGTTGGCGAACGGGTGGTAGCGCCAGTAGTGTCGTCCCGTCCCGCCGGCTGTTGTCACCAAATGGGTGGCGTCGGCGTGGACCCGCTGAATCGTTGATAGCGAGCCGGGGACCCATCGTTCCAGGGGTGAATCCGCGGATGTCAGGTCCGTGGTAGGGCGACCTTTCCCGTCCGAATCCGTCAGCTAACCCGGCAAGCGGTTGTGGAAGGAGATCCCCTCGTGCGCCGTTTCTCCCCGCGGATCCTCCCGCGTCCCGTCAACCCGTCCGCCCCCGCGCCCACCCCGGTGGCGCCCTGACCGTCGTCAGCCAGCCGTAGGTTCGCCACGCGCGACCGTCCCGCCGGTGCCGTCCGGCCCCGGGGCGCGTCGCTCTGCCCTGCCCGGCGAGGAGCCGGGCCGGTCACCCGTACCGAACCGCTGGCGGACCCGCCGGCTCCGGGACCCTTCGCGGCCGGAGCCGGAATCCCCCTGGAGGATCCCGTGCAGCATGTCGTTGAACAGATACGCCGATTGATCAACCATCCGGCCCAGCACATCCGCCGGCTGTCCACCCGGCCCCCGTACCGCCTCGGTGTCGCCGGCGTCGCGACGGTGGCCGCGGCCGGGATGGTCACCATGGTGGTCAACCAGCCACCGGAACCGGCCGACCGCACCGCGCCGGCCGGCGTCGCCGCGGCCGCACTCGCCCCCGATGCCAGCAGCCCGGCCGCGCCGACCAGCGCCCCGGCGCCGGGCGACGCTTCGCCGAGTGACCCGGCGTCGTCGGCGGCGTCCCGGTCCGCCGCCGCGCCGACCACCCAGGCGCCGCCGAAGCCGCCCGCGACGAAGTCGCTGGCCTACGACTACCAGGCGCAGACCACGTTCTACTACTGTGGCCCGGCGGCCACCCGTATCGCGCTGTCGGCGATGGGTCGTACGCCAAGCCAGGATGACCTCGCCCGCCGGCTGAACACGTCGGAACTTGGCACCGACTCGGCGGCCGACACCACCCGGGTGCTGAACGGCCTGGGCAAGGGCGCCGACTACGTCACCCGGGAACTGCCGGGCGCACCCAGCCCCGCCCAGATGGACCGGTTGCAGGCCGACGCGGTACGTGCCATCGGCGGCGGGCGCCCGATCGTGGCGAACATCGTCGGCAGCCAGGTGGACACCGAGGGCGGCTGGCACGACTACCCGGGCGGGCACTATGTCACTGTCGTCGGCTACCGGGACCAGGGCCGACTACTCAAGATCGCAGACCCGGCCTTCGTGAACGGGCAGAGTTCGTACTGGATTACCACGATCGACCTGGCGAAGTGGATGGCCACCCGCGGTTACTCCACCTGACGCCGACCGGCTCGGCCCGCCTCGGGAGTTCGGTTCCGGGGCGGGCGACGCCAGCGACCCGGGGCCGGACCGAGCTGGGCCGGTCAGTGGCCGGCGAGCAGGGCGGTCAGCCGTAGGGCGATCTTCCCGTGGCCTCCGGCGATAACGACACGCATGCGACCCAACCTACGCGACGGCGGTCTCACCCCTGGCCAGGACCGGCGCGGCGGATCATGCTTGGATACTGGTATGCCTGTTCAGCGTGGTTCCGACCAGCCGGGACGCCGGCGCCGGTCCGAGTCGGCGGCGGGCGGTCCCGAGCCACGGTGGGTGCCGGTCGCGTCGCTGGCGCCGCTCGCCCGTGCGTTGCTCAGTGACGATCTCGGAGGGCGTGCGGAGGTCCCCAGGCACGTGGCGCAGCGGGTGACCGACGAGGCGGACCGCTGGTCGGCGTACGGCTTCAGCACGGCCGATGCGGTGCGGGCGTGGTCGGATGTGCCGCCGGCCGCGGCCGCCTACCTCGCGGAGCGGCGGGTGCCGCCGGAGGTACTGGACCTGCCGACGACCGTCGGTCGGGCTTCCGTCCCGCTGAAGCTGGCCATCGCGACCGGGGTGCTGCCGGTTGAGCGGGCGTACGAACTGCTGGTCGCCACCGGCGAACATCGGCCGGAGGCATCGAACGGCTCGGCTGTCCCGACAATCCCGAGCGTCCCGCCCGATCCGATTCCCGTGGACGCCTCGCTGGCGGCAAGCACCCCGAACTGGTCAGGTCCGGTGGACGACCAACCGGCGCGGCGGGCGGCGAGCAGCCGGCCGGTCGCCCCCGTGGTCTTCTCGCACGACGTGAACCGCCGATCGCAGCCCGCCGACGAGTGGGCGGAACGGCCTACCGCCACGGACGGACGCCGGCGGTCGGCCGATAGATCCGGTAGGAACCGATCGCGCTGACCGCGGGGATTGTCTGTCGCCGCCGCAGCCGGTCGCGGAACGCCCGGTCGGCCGGCCCGTCCGCGACGAACACGTACGCCGGATCCGCCGCGGCCGCGACCCGGGCGCGGTAGGCCCCGTAGCGGTCCTGGCCCGGCCGCAGGTCGGGCCCGAGGACCGCGCAGACCACCCGTTCCCGGGTGTTGAAGACGAGCCGGTTGCAGGTCCAGTATTCGGCGTAGACGTGTCGGATCCCGGCCCGATCGATGGCCGCCGCGAGCGCCCTGGCCTCGCCTTCCTCGGCCCGCATGGGGTCGGCCCGGCGCACTAGGTCGACGCTGCCCCACAGCATGCCCACGACAAGTGCGGCGAGCGCGGCGGCCGGTAGTCCGGCGAGCAAGGCACCGAACCGTGGCCGCGCCGACCGCGTGCCGGTCCCGTCCTGGCCGGTCCCGCCTTGGCCGGCCCCGCGTGCGCCGGGCCCGCGTGCGCCGGCCTCGCGTGCGCCAGCCGCGCGCGGTCCGGCGCGCGGTCCGGCAGCCCGGTCCGGTCGTTGCCCGGGAAGGTCGATCGGGGCCAGCCGGGCGGTGGCCCGCCAGAGCGGCCACAACACCACCGGAAGCGAGATCTGCAGCATCGACAGGTAGCGGGCGGTCGCCACCGGGGCGGTGCCGGCCAGGTCGTTACGGACGTATCCGACAAGGGTCAGCGCCGCCCCGCAGACAAGCGCGAGCCGCACCGCGGTCACCACCCTGCCGGTCCGGGACCGGCGCAGGTCGACAAGCGCGAGCACGGTGGCCGCGCCGAGCAGCACCGGGTACGCCAGCCCCCACCAGACCTGGGTCGGCACGCAGCGGTCCGGCGGGCAGAGGCCGGTGGCCAGCGGGATGCCGACCTCGACGGTGCCGTGCAGCCGCTGGCCGAGGGTGGCGGGCGCGCTCACGCCGTTGCTCAGTTCCCGGAACACCGACCAGGAGTCGTGGCCCGGCGGGGCACGCAGGTTGTCCGCGAGCAGCGGCAGCAGGCCGACCAGGAACCCACCGGTCAGCAGGACACCGGCCCGGCCGACCACCTCCCGCCCGGCCGCCACCAGCAGCGCCAGCACCGCGACCGTGAGGTACGGAACGGCCAGCCAGTCGTCCCACAACACCAGCCCGGTGACCAGTCCGAAGACGGCGTACGTCAACGATCGGTGCCGGATCCGGCGCTCGCCCAGCCCCAGCGCGGCGAGCAGCAGCAGGATGATCGCCGGCTTGACCTCGGGGCGGCCGCCGACGGCCGTCAACTGGTCCCGGATCACCCGCTCGGAACCGAGGGCGAGCAGACCGACGGTGAACGTGGCCAGCCAGGGGGAGAAGGCCCGCCGGGTGAGGCGGTACGTCAGGACCACGAAGGCCGCCCACAGTACGAGCAGCGGCAGCCGGAGGGTGACCCAACCCGCGCCGGCGACCGCGAACAGCGGCGCCGCCAGGTAGGACTCGACAGTGCCCATGTAGCGCTGCCCGTACAGGAAGATCGGAAAGTGCCGCCCCTCGGCGATGTGCATGGCGACCAGGCCGAACGTCGCCTCGTCGCTGTTCGATCCCGGCACGGTAGCCAGCAGCAGGACCAGCCGGTAGCCGAAGCCGGCCACGCCGAGGACGACGGCCACCGCGGCCGGCCGGTCGATCCACCGCCGGCCCGGAGCTGGGCGACCGCGGCGGCGACCGCGGCCGGGCCCGGTGGTCGACCTGCTCAGCACCCGTGCCACACCCCCGTGTTCCCGCCCACGTCATCCATCCGAAAGCGTCTCATTTCAGCGTACGAACCGGATCTTTTTCGCGAACAACCCCAACCACGGCGGTGCTGATCACCGCGACGTGCCGGCCCCGGCGGGGTGTGGCAAGGTGGCAGCGTGTCGCTCATTCCCGTAGGCCAGGCAGTGGCGAGACCCCTGCATCGCGCCGCGCGGATCGAGGACGCGATCCACCAGGTGGTCGAGCGCCGCCTGCGACGGCGGGGTTGGCGGCCGGCGATCGTCGCCTACACCGGGTACGGGGCACCGGGCTGGACCCGGGTGATGGCGCGGGTGCTGCTGAGCCGCCACGACGCCCGATCCACCCGGCGCCCGGAGAAGGTCCGCGGCTGGCGCAGCTTCACCACGCTGCCGGCCAAGCACACGCCGGTGGTGATCGAGGCCGGTGGTCGGCGGCACGAGGCCCGGACCGACCGCAGCGGCTTCATCGACATCACGGTCGACGCCGACCTCACCCCCGGCTGGGGAGCGGTGCGGGTGAGCTGCGCCGACGCCGACCCGGTCGACGCGCCGGTGCGCATTCTCGACCCCGCCGTCCGGTTCGGCATCATCTCCGACATCGACGACACGGTGATGGTCACCGCGCTGCCCCGGCCGCTGCTCGCCGCCTGGAACACGTTCGTCCTCGACGAGCACGCCCGGGCCGCCGTACCGGGGATGGCGGTGCTGTACGAGCGGCTGGTCGCCGCCCACCCCGGCGCCCCCGTCTTCTACCTGTCGACCGGTGCCTGGAACGTCGCCCCCGCGCTCACCCGCTTCCTGTCCCGGCACCTGTACCCGGCGGGTCCGCTGCTGCTCACCGATTGGGGACCGACCCACGACCGGTGGTTCCGCAGCGGTCAGGAACACAAGCGGGCCACCCTGGCCCGGCTGGCCCGGGAGTTCCCCGACGTGCGGTGGCTGCTGATCGGCGACGACGGCCAGCACGACCAGGAGATCTACGCCGAGTTCGCGGCGGCGCACCCGACAAGCGTGGCCGGCGTGGCGATCCGGCGACTCTCACCCACCCAGGCGGTGCTGGCCGGCGCCTTTCCCGCGCCGTCCGGCGACCCGTCGGACACCGGACCGGACGGCCAGCGGTGGCTCTCCGCGCCGGACGGCGCCGGCCTCTACAAGCTCCTACACCGCGCCGACCTGGTCTAACCCGTCCACCCACCCGCACCCCCCACCGGTCCCGTCCCCTGTCGTCTGTCGATCAAGAGGTTGGCGGGGTTTGGGAGCATTCCCAGCGCCCCAAACCTCTTGATCAACGAGGCAGGGCGGAGGGGGAGCGGGGGAGGGGAAGCGGGGGAGGGTGGCCGGGGTGGGGTTCAGGCTGGGCGGAGCCAGAGGGCGGCCAGGGGGGGTAGGCGTAGGGCCGCGGAGGCGGGCAGGCCGTTCCACGGGATGCTCTCCGCCCGCACCGCGCCGAGGTTGCCCACGCCGGATCCGCCGTACCCGCCGGCGTCGGTGTTCAGCACCTCGGTCCACCGGCCGCCGAGCGGCAGGCCGATCCGGTAGTCATCGTGCGGGACGGCGGAGAAGTTCAGCACGCAGACCAGCGGCGAGCCGTCCAGCGCGATCCGGACGAACGCCGCCACGTTCTTCGCCTGGTCGTCCGGCACGATCCACCGGAAGCCGGCGGGGGAGGTGTCCTGCGACCACAGCGCCGGGCAGCCCCGGTAGGTCCGGTTCAGGTCCCGCACCAGCCGCTGCACGCCGGCCCGCGCCGGGTCGTGGGGGAGATACCAGTCCAGCCCGCGGCTCTCGCTCCACTCCCGCTCGTCGGCCAGCTCGCAACCCATGAACAGCAACTGCTTGCCCGGATGGGCCCACATGAACGCGAGCAGGGCCCGGGTATTGGCAAGCTTCTGCCAGGTGTCACCCGGCATCTTCCCGACCAGCGAACCCTTGCCGTGCACCACCTCGTCGTGGCTGATCGGCAGCAGGTAGTTCTCGCTCCACGCGTACGCCAGGGAGAAGGTGAGCTGGTGGTGGTGGTACTGGCGGTGGATCGGCTCCTTCGACAGGTAACTCAGCGTGTCGTGCATCCAGCCCATGTTCCACTTGAAGCCGAAGCCCAGCCCGCCCGCGTCCGTCGACCGGGTCACCCCCGGCCACGCGGTCGACTCCTCGGCCACCATCACCACGCCCGGGTGGTGCCGGTAGACGGTGGCGTTGACCTCCTGGAGCAGGGCGAGGGCCTCCAGGTTCTCCCGCCCGCCGTGCTGGTTGGGCGCCCACTGGCCCGCGTCGCGGGAGTAGTCCAGGTAGAGCATGGAGGCCACCGCGTCGACCCGCAGCCCGTCGACGTGGAACTCGTCGCACCAGTAGAGCGCGTTGGCGACCAGGAAGTTGCGCACCTCCCGGCGATCGAAGTCGAAGACCAGCGTCCCCCAGTCAGGGTGCTCGCCACGGCGCGGGTCGGGATGCTCGTACAGCGGGGTTCCGTCGAACCGGGCGAGGGCCCACGCGTCGCGGGGGAAGTGCGCCGGCACCCAGTCCAGCAGCACCCCGACGCCGGCGGCGTGCAGCCGGTCCACCAGGTGCCGGAAATCGTCCGGATCCCCGAACCGCGCGGTCGGCGCGTAGTACCCGGTGACCTGGTAACCCCACGAACCGCCGTACGGATGCTCCATCACCGGCAGGAACTCGACATGGGTGAAGCCCATGTCCACCACGTACTCGGTGAGCTGATCCGCCAGTTCCCGGTAGGACAGGCCGGGTCGCCAGGAACCCAGGTGCACCTCGTACACGCTCATCGGCGCCTCGTGTACCGGCCGCCGGCCGCGCCGGGCCATCCACTCGCCGTCCGACCACTCGTACCGCGAGGAGTGCACCACCGACGCGGTGGCCGGCGGTGTCTCGGTGCACCGGGCGAGCGGGTCGGCCTTCTCCCGCCACGCCCCGTCCGGCCCCAGCAGGCGGAACTTGTACCGGTGACCGGCCGCCGCCGCGGGGACGAAGACCTCCCAGACGCCGCTGCCGCCGAGCGACCGCATCGGCCAACCGTCGTGCGGACCCCAGCCGGTGAAGTCACCGACCACCCGGACCTCCCGCGCGTTCGGCGCCCACACCGCGAACGAGACACCCGCCGTGTCGCCGATCGTCCGGACCCGGGCGCCGAGAACCTCCCAGAGCCGCTCGTGTCGGCCCTCGGAGATCAGGTGCAGGTCGAGGTCACCCAGACTGGGCGGGAAGCGGTCCGGGTCCCGCGAAACATCTGTGATCAACTCGTCCATCGGTTCCCCTCGGCTCGGGGCGTCGGCATGGTGGTCCGTCCGGTGTCCGACCGCCGGGCGGCGGTCCGTCCGGTGCCGGCGGCGGTGGCGCCGGGGCCTTCCGCCGCGGCCACCGGGAAGCCGGTGGAGGCGGGAAGCTGCGTCCCGTGCGGTCGGACCACGAAGACGTGCGCCGGATAGAGGTACGGGTCGAGCCGGACCGCGTTGCGCTGGCCCCAGTCGTAGCTCACCCCGGTCAGCTCGTCGGTGACGGTGAACCGCTCGTGCCAGTCGAAGCCCAGCGCCGGCATGTCCAGCGTCGTGTTGCCCCACTGGACGTGCTGCGAATCGAACGAGCAGATGACCAGCACCGTGTTGCCGGTGTCCGGGTCGCGCTTCGACCAGCACAGCAACGCCGAGTTGTCGATCTCGTGGAACCGCAGGTTGCGCAGCCAGCGCAGGGCCGGGTTGGCGTTGCGGATGGCGTTCAGCCTGGTCAGGAACGGGGCCAGCGAGCGGCCCTCCGCCTCGGCGGTCGCCCAGTCCCGGGGCCTCAACTCGTACTTCTCGTTGTCGAGATATTCCTCGGCGCCCGGCCGGGCCACGTGCTCGAACAGTTCGTAGCCGGCGTACAGGCCCCAGGACGGGGTGAGCATGCTGGCCAGCACCGCCCGGATCTTGAACATCGGCGGCCCGCCGTGCTGCAACGACTCGTGCAGGATGTCCGGCGTGTTCGGCCAGAAGTTGGGCCGCATGTAGTCGGCCGCGGCGACCAGTTCAGTGCAGTACTCGCGCATCTCCTGGGCGCTGGTACGCCACGTGAAGTACGTGTATGACTGGGTGAATCCGATCTTGCCGAGGCCGTGCATGATCGCCGGTCGGGTGAACGCCTCGGCAAGGAACAGCACGTCCGGGTCTACCCGCTTCACCTCGCCGATCAACCAGTGCCAGAAGTCGAACGGCTTGGTGTGCGGGTTGTCCACCCGGAAGATCTTGATGCCCTGGCCCACCCAGTGCAGCACCACGCGCAGCACCTCGGCCCGGATCCCCTCCGGATCGGTGTCGAAGTTCAACGGATAGATGTCCTGGTACTTCTTCGGCGGGTTCTCCGCGTACGCCACCGAGCCGTCCGCCCGGATGGTGAACCACTCCGGGTGCTCGGTGACCCACGGATGGTCCGGCGCGCACTGCAACGCCAGGTCCATCGCCACCTCCAGGCCGACGTCGGCGGCGGCGGCGACGAACGCGCGGAAGTCCTCCGGCGTACCCAGATCCGGGTGGATGGCGTCGTGGCCGCCCTCGGCCGCCCCGATGGCCCACGGCGAGCCGACGTCGTCCGGGCCGGCGACAAGCGTGTTGTTGGGGCCCTTGCGGTTGACCCGGCCGATCGGGTGGATCGGCGGCAGGTAGAGCACGTCGAAGCCCATCGCGGCCACCGCCGGCAGCCGGTCGGTCGCGGTCGCGAAGGTGCCGGAACGGGCGGGCGCGTCGACGGTGGCCGGCACCGCGCCCTCGGACCGCGGGAAGAACTCGTACCACGCGGAGAACAGCGCCCGGGGCCGGTCCACCCACAGCTCGTACGGCTCGGACCGGGTGACCATCCGGCGGACCGGATGCTCCCAGAGCAGCTCGGCCAGGTCCAGGGCCGGGGCGACCCGCTCGGCCGGCGTCCGCGCGGGGTCGCGCAACGCGGTGGCCGCGGCCCTGACCCGGTTGCGCTCCTTCTTGGGTACGCCGGGCCGCGCCTCCTCCAGCACCGCGGCGCCCTCGGCCAGGTCGTTGGCGAGATCCTCCGCGCCCTGGCCGGCGGCGATCTTCTTGGTGACGGCGTCCCGCCAGGTCAGGTACGGGTCGTCGAACGCCTCGACGGCGAAGCTCCAGGAGCCCACGGCGTCCGGCCGGATGGTGGCGTGCCACCGGTCCAGGCCGGGCTCACCGGGTCGCATCCGGACGGGCGGTCGGGGCACTGCGTCCGGTCCGCTCCAGGTCACCGTGCAGCCGAGCGCGTGGTGCCCCTCCCGGTAGGACAGGGCGGACACCGGTACGAGTTCCCCGACGACGGCCTTCGCGGGGTACCGGCCGCCGTCCACCGAGGGGGAGACGTCTTCGATGGGAAACCGTCCAGTCACGCCTGCCAACCTACTGTCCGAGATCGCTCTTCGCTCGGGTGGCACCGGTGCGCCCGGCACGGGGGGCCACTGCGACACGTATCATCTGTATTACGTAGGAGGGATCGTGTGATGAGGTTGAACAGCAAGGGTCAGGTAACCATCCCGGCCGCGCTGCGCGCCCGGTACGGATTGCACGAGGGGGACGAGGTCGACGTCGTCGAAGACGGTGGGGCGCTGCGGATCGTCCGGGTGACTGGAGCTGAGAGCAGAGGTCAGCGTCTGGTGCGCCATATGCGTGGCCGCGGTGGCGCCAAGGAGACGCAAGGAATGTCCACGGATGAGCTGATGGAGTTGCTGCGTGGCGAGTGAACGGCTCCGCCCGGTGGCCGCCCGGACCGACGACGTTGTCCCCACGCTCGTCGACACCAATGTGCTCCTTGACGTTTTGGTCGACGACCCCAAGTGGGCCGACTGGTCGGCCGACGCTCTCGCCGCGGCTCGGGACGCAGGTGTACTGGTCATCAACCCGATCATCTACGCCGAGGCGTCGGTGCGGTTCGCCACCGTGGAGGAACTCGACGAGGTCCTTCCCGCCGTGGACTTCCTTCGCGAGGAACTGCCCTATCCGGCCGGCTTCCTCGCCGGTAAGGCGTACCTGAACTATCGCGCGCGGGGCGGCGCCAAGCGTTCGCCGATCGCCCACTTCTATATCGGGGCGCACGCCGCGGTCTGCGGCTATCGGTTGCTGACCCGCGACGCTGCCCGGTACCGGACGTACTTCCCGAGGCTGGCGTTGATCACGCCGGACGACTGAGCGCTGGCGGACGCTTGGCGGCCGCATCAAGGCAGCTCGACGAATTCCCGGAGGGCGTCCTCGACGGTATTCATCGTGGTGTGCGAGACGAAGCCATGGTTGTCCCGTAGCGCACCGCGGTCGACGATTTGCACGACACCGTGAGACACGGCGCACGGCGTCGGTCACCGCGGCCGAGGCGTTGTCCTGTCCCTGGAGGTACGCGGCGACGTCATCCGGCACGCTGATGCTAGCTTGACGGTCATACTTTGATCCTACCGATATCGCCGCGAGGAACCGGTCAGGCGCGCAGCGTGGCGCGGTAGACGTCCATGGTGCGTTCGGCGATGGCGTCCCAGGAGAAGTGCTCCACGGCCCGCCGCCGGCCGGCCCGGCCCAGCTCGGCGGTGCGGTCCGGGTCGGCCAGCAGTTCGCCGAGGGCGGCCGCGAGGTCGGCGACGAACTTCTCCGGCTCCAGCGGCGTGCCGGTGCCGTCGGCGGCCTGCTCGATCGGCACCAGCAGGCCGGTCTGACCGTCGGCCACCACCTCGGGGATGCCGCCGGTGGCGGTCGCCACCACCGCCGTCTCGCAGGCCATCGCCTCCAGGTTGACGATCCCCATCGGCTCGTAGACCGACGGGCAGACGAACACCGTGCTGTGCGTCAGGATCTGGATGACCTCCGGCTTCGGCAGCATCTCCGGCACCCACACCACCCCGGTACGGCCGGCCCGCAGCTCGCCGACCAGACCCGCCACCTCGGCCGCGATCTCCGGCGTGTCCGGGGCGCCGGCGAGCAGCACGAGTTGGGTGTCCGGCGGCAGCGACCGGGCCGCGCGCAGCAGGTAGGGCAGGCCCTTCTGCCGGGTGATCCGGCCCACGTAGGTGACCGACGGCCGGTCCGGGTCGATGCCCAGCCGGGTCAGCACGTCGGTGCCCCGATCCGGGGCGTACTGCCGGGTGTCGATCCCGTTGTGCACCACCCGGATCCGCCCGGGATCCACCCCCGGGTACGCGGCCAGCACGTCCCGGCGCATCCCCTCGCTGACCGCGATCACCGCGTCGGCGGCCTCCAACGCCGTCCGCTCGCACCAGGACGAGAGGGCGTAGCCGCCGCCGAGCTGCTCGGCCTTCCACGGGCGCAGCGGCTCCAGGCTGTGCGTGGTCACCACGTGCGGCACCCCGTGCAGCAGCTTCGCGGTGTGGCCGGCCAGGTTCGCGTACCAGGTGTGGCTGTGCACCACGTCGGTGCCGGCACAGCCGGCGGCCATCGCCAGGTCGATGCCCATGGTCCGCAGCGCGGCGTTCGCCCCGGCCAGCCCCGCCAGTTCGGCGTACGCGGTGACGCCCGGCTCGGTGCGGGCGCCGCCGAAGCAGTGCACCCGGACGTCGGCCAGCCCGCGCAGCTCACGGGCCAGGTACTCGACGTGCACCCCGGCGCCGCCGTACACCTCGGGCGGGTATTCCCGGGTGAGCAGGTCGACGCGGAGACTGCTGGCCGGGGCGGTGGAGTCGGTCACCTCGCGGAGCCTAGCCGTAACTGGTTGCCCGTACGAGTGGTGAACCTGCGGCGGGGTGGTTAGCGTCGGTACATGGCTCCCAAGGTTCTCGCGATCGTCCTCGCCGGCGGGGAGGGGAAGCGATTGATGCCCCTCACCGCCGATCGCGCGAAGCCGGCCGTCCCGTTCGGCGGCATGTACCGCATGATCGATTTCGTGCTGTCGAATCTGGCGAACGCCGGCTTCCTCAAGATCGTCGTACTCACCCAGTACAAATCCCACTCCCTCGACCGGCACGTCACCAAGACCTGGCGGATGTCCAACCTGCTCGGCAACTACGTCGCCCCGGTGCCGGCCCAGCAGCGGCGCGGCCCGTGGTGGTTCGCCGGATCGGCCGACGCGATCTACCAGAGCTTCAACCTGATCAACGACGAGCAGCCCGACTACGTGATCGTCTTCGGAGCCGACCACATCTACCGGATGGACCCCCGGCAGATGCTGCAACACCACATCGACACCGGCGCCGGCGTCACCGTCGCCGGCATCCGCCAGCCGCTCAACCAGGCCGACCAGTTCGGCGTCATCGAGATGGGAGCCGACCCGCAGCAGATCCGGGCGTTCCGGGAGAAGCCCACCGACGCGATCGGGCTGCCCGACGCCCCGGACGAGATCTACGCCTCGATGGGCAACTACATCTTCTCCACGAAGGTGCTCTGCGAAGCGGTCGAGCGGGACGCCGACGACAAGACCAGCAAGCACGACATGGGCGGCAGCATCATCCCGATGCTTGTGGAACGGGGCGAGGCCACCGTCTACGACTTCCGCGACAACGACGTGCCGGGCAGCACCGACCGCGACCGGGGCTACTGGCGCGACGTCGGGACGCTCGACTCGTTCTACGACGCGCACATGGACCTGATCTCCATCCACCCCGTGTTCAACCTCTACAACACCGAATGGCCCATCTACACCGACTACCCGCCGTGGCCCCCGGCCAAGTTCGTGCACGGCTGGCAGGAACGGGTCGGCCGGGCCGTCGGCTCGATGGTCTCCCCGGGCGTGGTGATCTCCGGATCGCTTGTGGAGAACTCGGTGGTGTCGCCCAACGTGCGGGTGCACTCGTGGGCGCACGTCGAGGGTTCGGTGCTGATGGAGGGCGTCGACATCGGCCGGCACGCGGTGGTCCGCAACGCCATCCTCGACAAGAACGTCTCCGTCCCGGAGGGCGCCGAGATCGGCGTCGACCTGGAGAAGGACCGCGAGCGGTACACCGTGTCCAAGAACGGCATCGTGGTCATCGGCAAGGGCCAGCGGATCGAGCCGTAGCCGGTCAGGCATGACCCGCCCGGCGGCGGGGTACCCTGCGCATCCGCGCCCAGACGAGGAGGTAACCCCGCATGTCGGCCCATCCCCGCGCCGGTCAGCCCGCCCAGCCGAACGACCTCGTCGACGTGCCCCGCCTGGTCACCGCGTACTACGCCGAACAACCCGACCCGGCCGACCCGGCGCAGCAGGTCTCCTTCGGGACCTCCGGGCACCGCGGATCGAGCCTGAACGGGGCCTTCAACGAGCGGCACATCCTCGCCATCACCCAGGCGGTCTGCGACTACCGGGCGGCGCACGGCGTCGACGGGCCGCTGTTCCTGGCCAAGGACAGCCACGCGCTCTCCGAGCCGGCCCTGGTCAGCGCCGTCGAGGTGTTCGCCGCCAACGGGGTCACCGTGCTGCTGGACAGCCGGGACGGCTACACCCCGACCCCGGCCCTGTCGCACGCCATCCTCACCCACAACCGGGGCCGCGACGCCGGGCTCGCCGACGGCGTGGTGATCACCCCGTCGCACAACCCGCCCGCTGACGGCGGCTACAAGTACAACCCGACAAACGGCGGCCCGGCCGACACCGACGCCACCCGGTGGATCCAGGACCGGGCCAACGCGCTGATCGCCGCCGACCTCGCCGAGGTCCGGCGCGTCCCGTACGCCCGGGCCCGGGCCGCCGACACCACCGGCTCGTACGATTTCCTCGGCCGCTACGTCGACGACCTGCCGGCCGCACTCGACATCGACGCCATCCGCTCCGCCGGGGTACGGATCGGCGCCGACCCGCTGGGCGGCGCGAGCGTCGCCTACTGGGGCGAGATCGCCGACCGGCACCGGCTGGACCTGACCGTGGTCAACCCGCTTGTCGACCCGACCTGGCGGTTCATGACCCTGGACACCGACGGCAAGATCCGTATGGACTGCTCGTCGCCCAACGCGATGGCATCGCTCATCGAGCAGAAGTCCCGGTTCCAGGTGGCCACCGGCAACGACGCCGACGCCGACCGGCACGGCATCGTCACCCCGGACGCCGGCCTGATGAATCCCAACCACTACCTCGCGGTGGCCATCTCGTACCTGTTCGCCCACCGGGACGGCTGGTCGCCGCAGGCGGGGATCGGCAAGACGCTTGTCTCGTCGTCGATGATCGACCGGGTGGCGGCCGACCTTGGCCGCCGGCTCGTGGAGGTGCCCGTCGGATTCAAGTGGTTCGTGCCCGGGCTGCTCGACGGGTCCGTCGGCTTCGGCGGTGAGGAGAGCGCCGGCGCGTCGTTCCTGCGCCGCGACGGCAGCACCTGGACCACCGACAAGGACGGCATCCTGCTCTGCCTGCTCGCCTCCGAGATCATCGCGGTGACCGGCCGGACCCCCAGCGAGCACTACGCCGACCTGGTCGGCCGGTTCGGCGACCCGGCGTACGCCCGGATCGACGCCCCGGCCAGCCGGGACGAAAAGGCGGTGCTCGGCAAGCTGTCGCCGGAGCAGGTCACGGCGTCCGAGCTGGCCGGCGAGCCGATCACGGCGACGCTCACCCGGGCGCCGGGCAACGACGCGGCCATCGGCGGGCTGAAGGTGACCACCGAGTCCGGCTGGTTCGCCGCCCGGCCGTCCGGCACCGAGGACGTCTACAAGATCTACGCCGAGTCGTTCCGGGGCACCGAGCACCTGACCCGGATCCAGGAGGAGGCCCGGTCACTTGTCGGCGAGGTCCTCAAGGGCGCCTGAGCGCAGCCGGAGCCGGGGTGTGGCGGGGCGAGCACGGGCCGTGGCGTCCGCCTGAGCGTGCGGGACCCTGGTCAGCACCGTTCACTCGGACAGCCTCCCGTATCGGTGGTCCACCTCCCGCCGTATTTCGTCGGGCAGCAGTTCGCGCCACTGCTCCGGCAGCAGTGGCAGGTCCAGCAGGCTCAGCTTGAGCTGGCTGCGCTGCCGGTAGCGGCGCGGGTCGAAGCGCACCACCTGGCCGGCACCACGCTGGAACCGGACCTCCAGCGCGCCACCGCCCTCGACCTCCTTGGCGACGTGCCCATCGATCTCCACGGCCACCGTGCCGCTGCCGGGCCGCAGGTCCACCCGGATCCGCTCGGTGGGGGAGAGCACCACCGAACGGCTGATCCCGGCCATCGGCGCCGCCGGGGTCAACACCACCGCCTCGGTGGCGGGGGAGACCAGCGGACCGCCGGCCGCGTAGCTGTACGCCGTCGACCCGGCCGGGGTGCTGAACACCAGCGTGTCGCAGCGGTAGTAGCCGTACTGCTGGTCGTCGACGGCCAGCGTGGCGTCCACCAGGCCGGTGCCCGGATACCGGGTCACCGCGATGTCGTTGAAGGCGACCACCCGCTCGTCGCACACCACACAGCGTAGGCAGCTCCGGGGCTCGATGGTGAAGTCCCGGGCGGCCAGCCGGTCCAGGGCGCGCGGCAGGTCGGGCGGATCCACCTCGACCAGGAAGCCGAGCCGCCCCAGGTGTACCCCGAGCACCGGCTTCGGCCGGTCGACGGTCAGCCGCAGCGCCCCCAGCATGGTGCCGTCCCCGCCGATGCTGACCAGCGCCTCGCAGTCCTCCGCCAGCCGGCGCGGGTCCACCGCCGTGGTGCCGGGCGGCAACCGGTGCCCGTCCGCCCGGTCGACCAGGACCTCGACCCGCTGCCGCCACGCCCAGTCCAGCACGGTCGACGCCACCTCGGTGACGTCCCGCGTGGGGTGCAGCACCAGACCGACGCTTCGCATGCCCCTACCTCAGCACGACGGCGCCGGCGGCGGGAGCCAACCCGTGCTGCCGGGCCTGCACCGCGCGGGCGCTCCGGCCCGGTCGCCAGGTGGCGAGCAGCGCCACCGCCAGCGCGATCTCCGCGAGATCACCGCCGTAGTACATGAGCGTCGCCGCGGCCCGCAGATCGGCCGGCTGCGCCGGAACGGCCGTCACGCCGGCGTACATGAGCTGGGACAGCACCGCGTGCGCGGCCACCGAGACGCCGAGCACCACCAGGCGGGCGGGTACGCCGGGCCGGCGCGGGGCCGGATCCGGCCCCGCCACCACCCAGGCGAACAGGTAGCCACTCGCCAGGAAGTGCAGGTGTACCAGGGTGTGCAGCGCGGGGTCCCGGGTGGTGGCCGCGTACAGCGGGGTGACGTAGAGCAGGTAGAGCCCACCGGTGCCGAGCAGCAGCGCGGTGACCGGATGGCCGACCACCCGCGCCGGTCGGCTGTGCAGCAGCCGGCCGATGACCCGCCGTCCCGCCGGCGCCGACGAGCGCAGCAGTAGGGTCATCGGGGCGCCCAGCACCAGCGCCAACGGGGCCAGCATCCCGATCAGCAGGTGCTGGAGCATGTGTCCGGTGGCCGTCCCGATGCTGGCCACCGGGTCGGTGAGAGCCACGACGATCAGCAGCATGCCGAGCGTGAAGCTCGCCGCCCGCCACAGGCTCCACCCGCGCCGTCCGGGTCGGCGTTGCCCGGCCACCATTTCCAGGTACGCGGCCAGCACCACCAGCGCGAGCAGCGGACCCAGCGCTGCCCCGGCCCCGGCGGCATGGTCGTGTCCGGCGGTCACGACCGGCCGGCGTCCGAATCGGTGCCCCTCCGGCCGGCATCCGACCGGGTGCCCCTTCGGTTGGAGCCCGACCCGGTGCCCGACCGGTCGAACCCTGACCTGGCGGACCGGGTCGCGAGCAGCCAGCCGACTACCACGAGGACCGCCCCCAGCAGCAGGAAGCCCAGGTCCCACCAGAGCTGGTCGGGCCCGGGCCGGACGTGATGCACCGCCAGCAGATGGTGGTCGATGATGCCCTCGACGAGGTTGAACAACCCCCAACCGACGAGGATCCAGCCCCAGAGCACCGGGGATGTGACGAGCCGGCCCCGGGCGTGGGTGACCCGGGCGTACAGCAGCGCCAGGCCGGCCAGCACGCAGACCCACGTCACGACGTGGAAGAGCCCGTCCCACAACGTGTTGATCTCCAGGCCGTACACGGTGTCCGTCGGATACGGCCGCAGTCCGATGTTGTCCGAGCCGGCCGAGCTGAGCATGTGGTGCCACTGGAACACCTGGTGCAGGAAGATCCCGTCGACGAAGCCACCGAGGCCCACCCCCAGGATGATCCCCGGCAGCCGGACGGAGACGGAACGCTCCTGGCGTACCCTCTGGTCTGTCATGGTCACACTCCGCGATCCGGTGCTCGGTCGCCGTGCTACTGCCCCTATGCGGAGCCGTTACACCTGTCCGGATCCGCGCCCGGCGCGTGCCTGCCGGCAGGGATCGCTCGTTGGAGCAGTGGACCTGCCCCGACGAACGGCCATACGTCATGATTCTTTTCCTCGTGCAGTGCCCGACGCCCCAACACACCCCCACCTTCAACCGACTCGCGGACGAGTTCGGGCTGGATCTCACCGTCTTCTACCTGGAGCCGGCACCACAGGATGATCGTGGCTGGGGGGACGTGGTGATCTCCCATCGGTACGAGGTGCTGAGCGACGTCCGCGCCCGGGTCGCGCTGGCGCGGGCGCTGCTGTCGAGTGACCTGGCCGCGGTCTGCCTCTACGGTTACCGGGACCTTCCGCGGATCGGCGCCAGCCTCATCGCCCGGCTTCGGGCGACTCCTGTCTTCCTGCGGGTCACCGGCAACGTTCGGGACGAGTTGGCCCGTAGCCGGCTGCGCCGCCTCGCCAAGCGGTGGTATCTGCGGGCGATACTGGGTCAACCGGAGATCTGGGTCATCGGGACATCGAACGCCGCCTGGTGGGCCACGCTGGGGCAGCGGCGGCACCACCTCATCCCGTACAGCCTTGCCCGCCTACCCGATGGTGCCGACGGCGCACCGGCGTTGCGTCGGCAACTCGACCTCGCCGGGCGCTTCGTCTTCGCCTTTGTGGGCCGGTTGGAGCCCATCAAGGGCCTGGCGGACCTGCTCAACGCGTACGACCAGGTACGGGCCTCGCTGCCGCCGCACTCGACGGCACTCATGATCACCGGCTCTGGTTCTCTCGAACCACTGGTGCGCGACTACGCGAGCAGCCATGACGACTGCCACTATCTCGGTGCGCTGCCTCAGAGCCGACTCGGCGCGGTGTATGTCGCCGCCGACTGCGTGGTCATCCCGTCTCTCAGCGAGACGTGGTGCTGGGTGGTCAACGAGGCTCTCGGGTTCGGCACCAGGGTGGTCGCCTCCGACGCGGTGGCTGCGGCCGACGACCACGGTAGGGAGGAGACCGGCCGTCGGTGCCCGGTGTCGGACGCGGCGGGACTGGCTGAGGCCATGCGTTCGGAGTACGAGCTGGGTCCGCGTGCGGCACCACGCCTGCCGCCACGTGACACGGCAGCCGACATTGCCGACCGGTTACGGTCGGTCGTCGGTGTGGAGGCTCCCGGACGACCGAAGATCCTTCTCGACTGACAGTGTGTCGGGTGGCCGCAGGCCGGCCCGGCGCCACTGTCCTGCGGTCAGCAGCCGTCGAACGACTGAGCTGTCGCCTGCCGCGATTGCCGCTGGTGGGCGACGGTTACCCGCTCGCTGGACTCACCGATGGCGGGATCGGCGACGGCGAACATGTCGGAGCCGTAGCCGGCAGCCTCGGTGGGGTGTAGCCGGCCAGCCTCGTCCGGGCGCATCAGGTGGTACCCGTACCCGCGAAGCAGATCCGCGACTGGTGCCCGGTCCTCACCGAGCGTGCGCTCGCTCTGCTGGTTCCATTCGAGTTGCAGCACCCGGATGCGCTGGTCGGCCAGAGCGTGCCGGGCGCCCTCCAGGACCAGCCGTTCTGCCCCCTCGACATCGACCTTCACACCGGCTACATCGCGATCCCCGATCACCTCGTCGAGTGTCCGTACCGGCACTGTCCGACTTGGTTCGGTTCCCTCCAGGACGAGGTGGTTCATGCTGTCCTGGCCGACGCTGAGGCTCAGCTCACCAGGGCGGTCGGCCAGTGCGCACTCGAGAACCTCGATCGCCATGGTGTTGAGTGCGATGTTCCGCCGGAGTCGTCCGGCGGCGTCCGGATCCGGTTCGACGGCGATGACCCGGGCGCCCGTTTCTCCCGCCCATAACGCGTACGCGCCGACGTTGCTCCCCACGTCGATGAAGAGCGCCCCCGGACCGAGTAGGCGACGCCACGCCACCATCTCGCACCAGTCCGGCGGATTGGCATAGACCACTATGGACGCCCCGTGCTGGTGGAGCTCGGCAACCAGGCTCGCGCTGGTGCCGATCCGGGTGACGGTGGGCAGACCGAGTCGTCCCCGAAGCTGGAAGGTGGCCGCCCGGCCCACAGCGCGCAGCCGGCCCCCCCGGTTCGCGGGATGCTGCCAGACGAACGTCAGGACCTTCGCCGTGTTCGTTAGCGCGCGCACGCACGATCTCCTCTATTGGGAAGGAAGGGTTCATCCGTGTATCTCAACGATTCATGGCATGCGCTGGATCCGGCAGGGAGATAGCCGTTGGCGCCCGCTGGGCGATCAGGAGAAGCTCGTGGGCACGGACGGAGCAGCGTTCACAGGCGTCGTCGCGGTCCCCGTCCGGTGCCGACCTCGGGGGGTGGGCGGGCCTCGACGCTTGCGCCGACGCGCGAGTACGGTGACGGCGACGAGCACCGGTAGGTTCGTCATCTCCACGGCCAGCGTGGTGGCCGCCGCCTCGGTCGGCGTGAGTCCCGGCAGTTGGGCCGCGAGGGCCAGTCCGGTCAGGACGGCGACGAGGACCGCGTTCCGGACGGCGCTGCGGTGGTCACCGCTGACGATGAGGTTCAACGAGACGGCCCGGGTGATGACGAGGAACGGCATCGCCAGGATCAGTAGGCGCAGCCACAACGTCGAGTCGGCCATGGGCAGCCGTAGCAGTTCCGTGACCCACGGTGCGGTCAGCACCGTGCCGATGGCGATGATCGCTGCCACCGCGGCCATCAGGATCTCCCCCTCGTACCCCTGCGTCGACCGCATTTCCGGATCATGTCGGTGTCGGGCGCGCATCGCCGCCGACGTCCGCAGACCGCTGTAGGGCACCGAGGCGAGCGCCTGGTAGATGCCGACCACCGCGCCGAAGCATCCCATCACCACGGGGGTGCTCACGAGGGACAGCATCAGGGTGGGAACTCGACTGACGAATGCTTCCGCACCGCTGTATACGAAGAGCTGTCGGTTGAGGCGGAAGGCCGCCAGCCCGGACCTTGCTGAGAGGTTGCGCCACAGCGGCCGGCGACCGGCGGCTCCCCGGCAACACAGCGCCTCCGCAGCGGCGAGTAGTACGAGCGTGGCGATCGCGAGGGCCGCGGTCAGCGGAAGCCCGGCGAGCACCATCACGAGTGCCAGGAGCTTCGTGACACACATGACCAAGGCCGCCCACGCGGATCGCAGTTGCCGGGCCAGGTCCGCCGACTGAAGCTCGAAGAGGTTGTTGCCGATGGCCGTCACTCCCGCCGCCACCAGCGCGAACAGACTGTAGCCCCGGCCGCTGTAGGCGACCGCCACGACCATCGTTGCCGCGGCCAGGACCGGGACGGCGACCAGCAACCGTTGACTACGAACGGCGTGGCGCTCCGCTTCGGATCCGCTCAGGTACAGCATCGAAGATCCACCGACCAAGATGATCGAAACCCAGGCGAGTGCGGCCGTCATGACCGTGTACGCCCCGATTTCCTCCGTCTGGCCGAAGCGGGCGCTCAGCGCGAGGATCGCGGCATTGACGACGCCGGCCAGCAGGGTGGCGGAGGAGGTGGCCGCGGTCTGCAGGCGGACCCGGACCGGTGCGCCCGACGGCTGGGTGGGAACGGTGGTGCCCTTCGAACCTTCTCCGCCGCCCCGGCGCCCCGCCGTGGGGCGACGAATCACCGGAGACCCACCGAAGTGGTCGGTGTGCCGGTCAACCACCTTGGGGTGGGGTTCGCGGTAGCGCTGCCGGAGGTTTCCACAGGACGACTCCCAGGTGGTCGAGTGTGCGCGTGCTGGCCGCAGTCCGTTTCTCCCATGCCGCGATACCGAACGCGAACACCAGCCCGATCGCCGGGTAGAGCGCTAGGGCCTGTCTCCTGGATCTCTGGCGGGCTGCGGCGGGCCCAGACGACGCCCGGCGGCGTTGGCGGTTCGTCCGGATACAACACCGGTATACGGACGAACCGCCGCCTTGCCGGATCGCCGCCTGGACTCCGCCTCGCGCCACCGAGATCCAGGAAGCAGGCCCTAGTTTGACCGCGCCGTGGACGTCAGAACGGAAGGCGAAGGGCACCGAGGCGGCGGCGATGCTGTAGATCAGCTCCAAGGCTCGGGTGGGTGCCGCGGAGAACCGGGCGTAGAGCCAGGCGAGCGCCAGCCCGTACACGAACGGGAGCAGCAGGACACCGGGCAACCCGAAGTTCAACGCACCCTCGGCCGGGATGCTGTAGCCCCATCCCTGACCGTCGTTCGTCATACCGATGAGCGTCCGGAAATGAAACGCGCCCGTATCGTTCGGTTGGCCCCAGATCCACAGGGCGAGGGGCCCGGTCGCGCGCGTCAGGGTAACTGCGGCGGCCACCGGAAGTGCCAGCGGGACGTCACCCGCCGACAACATGTTGACTACTCCCATGGCATGGCGGTCGTGGCTGCCGTCGACGGGGCGCCGGTGTGGTGGGGCTGCCCGCAGAGCCAGATCATCCGGTCGATCACCTTCGCGGGATCCTCGAACGGATCCAGCGTCGCCACCTCCGTCGGATCCAGTGACGGAACGGTGACGTGGGAGATCAATGGGTGGAGTGGTCGAACGTCGGCTTCGCTCGCGCCCAGAAGCTCCTCGTGGAGCTTCTCGCCGGGGCGCAAGCCGGTGTAGACGATGTCGACCGACGTCCCGGCGTGGGCACGGAGCTGACGCGCGAGATCGTCGATCCGGACCGGCTCTCCCATGTCCAACACCAACGCCTCGCCGTCACGCCCGATGGCGGTGGCCTGCAGGACGAGGTGGACCGCCTCCTGCACGGTCATCAGGTACCTGGTGACGTCCGGATGGGTGACCGTGATCGGCAGTCCCGCGTCGATCTGCGCCTGGAAGGCGTTCACCACCGAGCCCCGGCTACCCAGCACGTTGCCGAACCGGACGCTGAGGAACGTGCCGTCGAGTACACCCGCCGCGTGTGCGGCCAGCCGTTCCGTGATGCGTTTCGAGTATCCGAGCACGCTTGTGGGATTCGCCGCCTTGTCGGTGGAGATGTTGACGAACTTCGCCACATCGTGGCAGGCGTCGAGGACGTTCTGGGTGCCTCGGATGTTGGTTTTGACGGCCTCGCCGGGGTGCCGTTGCAGCAGGGTGAGGTGTTTGAGGGCGGCTGCGTGAAACACGATCTCCGGTCTCCGCTCGGCGAAGATCCGTCGGATTCCCTCGGCGTCGCGGATGTCGGCGAGGATGAGTTCGGGGCCGTCGAGCAGGGCCCGGCCGGAGAGGGACAGTTGCAGGGCATGCAAGGCTGATTCGTCCCGGTCGAGCATCATCAGCTCGTTGGGTCCAGCGCGCATGATCTGCCGGCACAACTCCGAGCCGATGGACCCACCGGCTCCCGTGACGAGCACCCGCCGGCCGGTGAGCCCGGTGGCATTGGTCACCAGGTCGGCCACGACATGGCGGCGTCCCAGCAGATCCGATATCTCGGGACTGCGGACGTCCGCGACCCGGATCCGATCGTCCACCAACTCCCGTACCGGCGGCAGGACCTTGAAGTCCGCTCCCGCGGCCAAGGTTCGGGTCCGGATGTCCCGGACCAGTTCGGCGTCGGCGCTCGCCACCGCGAAGATTAGGGTGGTGGCTCCCGTCCGGGCCACCGCGTCAGCGATGTCGTCCCGACCACCGAGCATCCGCAGTCCGCTGAACCGCAGTCGCCGCCGGTCGGGATCGTCGTCAAGCAGGCCGACCGGGAGGTACCGGCTGTCCGGGTCACTGAGGAGCGCCCGGAGCAACCCTTGCCCGGCCACTCCCAGTCCGAACAGCAGGACAGGGGTGGCCGAACCGGCATTTGGTCGAAGCCGGCGGTCACCGACCCTGCGGAGGATCCAGCGTGCCTCCAGCATCAGGACGACAGCGATGGCGGCGCCGACGAGCGGGGTGTTGGCGGGCACCTGCGGAGCGGGAGTGGCCAGCAGCACGGCCAATCCGAGGGTCGCCGTCCCGGCGCTGGTGAGGACCAGGTACTGCGCTTCCGGAAGGCTGCCCAGCGGGTGCCGTCCCAGGTACCGGTCCAGGATCCGGCGAACCAGCCCGTGGAGCAGGCCGGCGACAAGGCCTATGCCCAGCGCCACCAGCAACTGGTCGACGGTGATGTGGAAGTTGTCAGTCGCCCACGTTGCCAGGGCGCAGCCGGTCGTCCAAGCGGCGATGTCACTGCCCAGCAGCACGGGCGCCCGACGCATCGCCACCCTGCCGAGGCTGGTGTGGCTGGCCGGTCCGGGTGTGGTGCCTGGAACGGTGGACTCCACGTGCGGCTCCCTTGGTCGGGCATGGCGTTGTCTGTTCGCGTGTCCGGCGGAGCCGGAGGTCGAACCGGGTCAGGAGCCGTCGCTGCCGGGCCTCGTCACCGGCTCCACCTCGGTCGGACCGGACGCCGCGACACCAGTGCGGGTTCCGGTGGTGGCCAGCCGATCCTCGGCCTCGGCGGCGGCAGGATGATGTCGCTGGCTGCGCTCGATGCCGGTGGTTTGCTCCACTGCCGCGCGGAGCTGCTGGTAGAAGGCGCTTCGCCGAGGCAGCAGGACCTCAGCCGAGTAGTCCGCCGCCCGTCCCAGGTTGGCGGCGGAGGCGGTGGCCATCAGCTCCGGGTCCGTAATCAGCCGATCGATGGCGGTTGCCAGCGCCGGTACGTTGTCGGGCGGCACGAGATACCTCGTGGGGAGCACTTCCGGAATGCCGCCGACGTGACTGCCGATGGCAGGCAGCCCGCGGGCCATGGCCTCCACCATGGCGTTGGGTATGCCCTCGGCCCGGGAGGGCATCACGAACATGTCCGCTGCGTCGAGTTGCCGGCGGACCGCTTCGCCGGCAGGCAGATGACCGGCGAACGTGACCTGGTCGCTGACGCCGAGTCGGGCGGCGAACTCCGCCAGCCGCGGGCGGCAACGGCCGTCTCCCAGGTGCACCAGCCGGAGTTGGTGACCGGCGGCGTTGAGCCGGGCCAGGGCGGCGATGGTCGTGTCGACCCCTTTGGTGATCCAGTCGAGCGAACCGACAGAGATCAGCGTGCGGGCGGTGCTGGTCCGCTCGATGTCTCGTGGTCGAGCGACGTAGGCATCCGCGGACAGGTCCACGCACGAGTACGCCGTCGAGAGCGCGGTGCGGCCGGGCGGGTACCTCCGCTGGAGGTAGGAGTCGGTGACGTAGGACACCGCGATGGCTCGGCGACAGAGCTGCTTGAGGCGGGCGCTGTACCGCAGGCGGACCAGCGGCTGAAGCGGATGGCTCATCGATCCGGGCGCGAAGGCATCGTACGGGTCGGCCATGACCTCCATGGCGTATGGACGTCCCTGTCGGTCCAGCAGCCCGGCCAGCAGCGATCCGATGAAGGACGGGACCCGCAGGATCACTGCGGCCGGCCCGTCGTCCGTCGCCACCGCCCCGGCCAGCGAGCGGCGGACGGCAGGCAGACGCCGCAGATACTGGCGCGGTCCCTGATAGTACGGAAGGGGCCAGACCGTCACGCCTGGGCCACCCACCGGGTGTGCC
Source organism: Plantactinospora sp. GCM10030261 (assembly GCF_042666615.1). Classification (NCBI taxonomy): domain Bacteria; kingdom Bacillati; phylum Actinomycetota; class Actinomycetes; order Micromonosporales; family Micromonosporaceae; genus Plantactinospora; species Plantactinospora sp. GCM10030261. The sequence continues at coordinate 16,621 of NZ_JBHTDD010000040.1, read as the reverse complement.
TTCGCCGGCGGGTTCGGGACATCCTGGACCCGTGCCACCACCCGTACGCCGTCGAAGGCCGTCAGGTAGTGAGCGAAGAACTGGTAGGCGTAGCTGTCGTAGGTCCACACGGTGCCGTCCGGGCTCCGGACATAGCGCGACTCGACGGTGATGAGGGCTCTCATGAACTCTCTTCCTTGCCTCGACAGGGCTACGGCGTGTCAACGGTGTCAGGCTCTAGAACGACGGAGTCCACGTCACGGTCGCGGTATGAAAGGCGTGACCGTGACCTGGGGGCCGCATGTCGACCGCGTACCGTAACCAGCGTGTGACGGCGTCGTTAGGAACTTTCCGGCCGACATGCCGGTGGCCTCGGCCCGCTGGTGGCGCCCGGCCCGCCCGCCGTGTGGTCGGCGACGACGTAACAGTTCATCGGGCGGCCCTCCGGGGTCGTGTAGCTACCCCGGGGGGTCCACCCGGCGCGGCGGTAGAAGTTGTTCACCGCCTCGTTGTCGACCCGGTCGGTGATCAGGTAGGCGCTCCGGGCACCGCGCTCCCGTGCCCGGAGCCACCATGCTTCGATCAACCAACGGCCGTGGCCGGCGTGCTGGGCGGTCGGGTCGACACATATGGAACTGAGCAGTGCTCCCTCGGCTCCGACCGGTACCGTGCCGCGATAGGCGATGGCCCGGAGCAGGCGGAGCGCTGTTCGTGGCCGACGCAGGGCGGCCGGCAGTCCCGCCAGAGCGAATCGGAGCCCCCGGGTGCGTAGGAGGCGTCGGAAGAACCGGTCCGGCGTGAGGGTGCCGACGGCGACACCGAGGATCCGACCGTTGGCGGTCCGCGTCACGGCCGTGACCGCGTCCGGATCGGAGAGAAACCCCGAGTAGAACTCGCGTAGGAATCGCTCTCCGAGGCTGGACAGGAAGAAGTGGGGGAACGCGCGCGTGTGCAGGGCCGCCGCGGCGCGGATATCGGCGGGTTCGAGGGTGTCGCTGGGATCGAGGGTCGTCTCACTCACCGGCGTCCTCCGATCACGGCGGCATGTAGCGCGGCCTCCACCCGTCGTACCCCGGTCGCCAGGGAGAACTCTCGACGGTAGTAGTCGCGCCCGGCCCGGCCGAGCAGGTGCAGTTTCTCGCGGCCGAGTTGACACAGTTCCCGGATGCCGTCCGCGATCGAGCTGACGTCTCCCGGGCGGGCCGTGATACCGGCGCCGCTGTCGCGGGCCACGGTGGCGACGTCACCGTCCACGGCGGTCAGTAGGGCACGACCTGCGGCGAGGATCGCCTGTACCTTGCTCGGCATTGTGTACGGCGCCATCCCGGTTGGCCGGAGGCTGACGAAGTGCGCGTCTCCGGCCGCCATCAACGCGGGCATGTCTGTTCGCGGCAGCCGGCCGAGGAAGGTAACTGACCGGAGGCCGGCTTCCTTCGCCCGGGTGCGTAGCCGATCCTCGGCCAGTCCCGACCCGGCGATCAGGCACACCAACCGGGGGTCGTCGACGAGAGCGCAGGCGTCGAGCAGGACGTCGAGCCCTTGGGTCTCGCCGAGCGTCCCGGCATAGACCAGGACTATCTGGTCGTCACGAAGACCGAGCTCGGTGCGGAGGTCACCGGGCGCCGATACGGGTGTCTCGTCCGCCCACATCGGGATGTATGCCAACTTTTCTCTCGGCACGCCGCGGCCCGCCAGCAGGTCGCCAACGCTCGGCGATATGTACGCGACCTGGGCGGCGGAGCGGTACATGGCCCCGCACCACCCGTGCATGGCCCGCTCGATCGTCTGCCGGCCGATGGACCTGCCGGTGGACGCGTCGGGGAGGAAACCGCTCGGGGCCACGGCGTCGGGCCACAGGTCGAGAACGTGTAGCACCAGGGGGATCCGGTGCACGAAACGCGCCCACCACGCCGGTAGGGCGGTGGTGATCGGAGAGTTGCTGACCCAGAGGGCATCCAGGCCGTGCAGCGCGTCCATTCCGGAGGCGACCGCCGAGACCGCGAACGTGCCGTATGTGGTCAGTCGGCGGATGGCCGAGGCGTCGTGGCTGGGGTAGAGGGCGACCCGGCGGATGTGGACGCCGTCTACTACCTCGTCCATTCGGCGGCTCAACCGGTAACCCGGCATGACGCGGCCCGTTGGGTAGTTCGGGAAGCCGGTGACCACCCGCACGTCGTGTCCTCGGCGGCCCAGTTCCCGAGCGAGCACCGCGGGCAGGCTGGCCGGTCCAGGTTCCGGTGCGAACCACTGGGTGAGCAGGCCAAGCCTCATGGATGGCACATCGATCATACCGGTACAAACGACTGTTGATTCCATTAGATAGCTATGAGACGGGATAAATGCCCTAGTATTTGCAGCAATGGGGGCGTTCCCATGATCAGGAGGACCCTGATGGGTGACCGACACCTGCCGTACTCGCTCCCCGACATCGGGGAGGAGGAGATTGCCTCGGTGACGACCGCGCTCCGGTCGGGCTGGGTGTCCAGCGGCCCGCTGGTACCCGAGTTCGAACGACGGTTCGCCGAGCAGTGCGGCACCGGAGTCGTCGCGGTGGCGGTCAATTCCGCGACCGCGGGTCTGCACCTGGCGCTGGAGGCACTCGCCATCGGCCCGGGAATGGAGGTCCTCGTTCCGACATGGACCTGGACAGCCTCCGCTGAGATCGTCGTTCACCTGGGCGCGGATCCGGTGTTCGTGGATGTCGATCCGGAAACGCTCGCGCTGGACCTGGACGCCGCCGCGGCGGCCGTGACGGCCCGCACCGCGGCGGTGATACCGGTGCACTTCGCTGGCCGTCCGATCTCCGGCGCCGCGCTCCGGTCGTTCGCGGCCAGCCACGGACTCGCCGTCGTCGAGGACGCGGCCCACGCGTTTCCGGCGGCCAGCGCGGGCGTTCCGGTGGGTGGTGGCGACAGCTCCGCCACCGTCTTCAGCTTCTACGCCACCAAGCCGATCACGACGGGCGAGGGCGGAATGGTGGTTACCCGGGACGCGTCCCTCGCCGCGCGGGTGCGGACCATGCGCCTGCACGGCCTGGACCGGGACGCGTATGCTCGGTATCGCAGTGAGCGCCCGGCCTGGCAGTTGGACGTGGTGGCGGCCGGGTTCAAGTACAACCTCACCGATCCGGCGGCCGCCCTCGGCCTGGTCCAACTCCGTCGCGCGGAACAGATGCGGGCTCGCCGGGAATGGATCGCCGAGCGTTATCGGGAGGCATTCGCGGACCTGCCGCTCGATCTGCCCGCTCCGGTGCCCGGGGGAGACCAGCACGCCTGGCACATCTTCGAGGTGCGGATCCGGCCGGATGCCCCGATCGACCGCGACCGGTTCGTCGACGAGTTGTCACGGATGGGCGTGTCCACCGGGCTGCACTTCATCCCCCTGCACACCTTCACGTATTGGCGCACGCGCTATGCCCTGACCGATGAGATGTTTCCGGTGGCCAGCCGCGAGTTTTCCCGCGTGGTCAGCCTGCCGCTCTTCTCCGCCATGAGCGACGCGCAGGTGGACCTCGTCGCCGGTGTCGTTCGGAAGGCCCTGCAGTGATCAAGCGGATCTTCGACGGCACCGTCGCGGCATTGGCGCTTCTCCTGTTGGCGCCCGTGTTCCTGGCGGTGGCCGTGGCAATCAAGCTCGATGACGGCGGGCGGGTGTTCTTTCGGCACGAGCGGGTGGGTCGGCACGGCCGGATATTCCGAATGCGTAAGTTCCGCACCATGCGGGACGCTCCCGGCCTCTCGGTCACCATTGACTCGGATACCCGCATCACCCGGGTGGGGCGGTTCCTGCGGCTCGTCAAACTCGACGAACTGCCACAGTTCCTCGATGTTCTGTGCGGCAGGATGAGCCTGGTCGGACCGCGGCCAGAGGTGCCGGAATACGTCGCCTGCTGGCCGGTCGAGGCGCGGGAGGTGATCCTGGCGGCGCGGCCAGGGCTCACCGATCCGGCGATCCTCGCCTTCCGGCACGAATCAGCCTGGCTGGCCCGGGTCGCCCAGCCTGAGGAGTACTACCGACGTGTTCTCCTGCCCCGCAAGGTCAACCTGTACGTGCGGTATGTGAGGACCCGGAGTTTCCTCGGTGACCTGCGTCTCCTCGCAGCGACGGCGCGCGCGATATTCACTCGCCCAGAAGGAGAGGCCGGCTTCGGGCTGGGGGATGCCGCCGGCGTACGGGAGCCGGCGCTGCGGGATTCGTCGGTCTAGGCCAGCTGCCGCTGGCTAGGGGATCCGCCTCCTGGCCAGCGGCGTGAGCCGTGACTCTCGGTGCCGCGGGTCGTTGAGCCTGTGGTCGCCTTCGTCCCCATCAACCAGGAGCGTCAGTGGATTCCTCCTTTGTCGGACAGCGGGTTCTTATCACGGGCGGTACCGGCTCCTTCGGTCGTACGATGCTGCGCCGGCTTCTCGACAAAGATGTCGCCGAGGTGCGCGTCCTGAGCCGGGACGAGGCCAAACAGGACGAGATGCGTCGCGCGGTCAATGACGACCGGGTCCGGTACTACGTGGGTGACGTCCGGGACTTCGACACCGTTCTGCGGGCCACTCGGGATGTGTCGCTCGTGTTCCACGCCGCAGCGCTCAAGCAGGTGCCCTCCTGCGAGTTCTTCCCCCTTGAGGCGGTCCGCACCAACATTCTGGGAAGCTCGAACGTCGTCGATGCCGCAGATCGAAACGGCGTCCGGGCGGTCGTCGCCCTGAGCACGGACAAAGCGGTCTATCCCGTCAACGCGATGGGCATGAGCAAGGCCCTGATGGAGAAGGTCGTGCAGGCCCATGCCCGTAACAATCCCCGTAGCCCCACGACCGTGTCATGTGTGCGGTACGGGAACGTCATGTACTCTCGCGGCTCCGTCATCCCGCTCTTCGTGGAGCAACTCAAGGCGGGCCGCAACCCCACTGTGACCGACCCGCGGATGACCCGGTTCCTGATGTCCTTGACCGACTCGGTGGAACTGGTCGAACACGCGTTCGCGCACGCTCGTTCCGGTGACGTCTTCATCCGCAAGGCGAGCGCCTGCACCATCAGCGACCTGGCGATGGCGTTGTGTGAACTCTTCGATAGGCCGTCCAAGATCGACCTCATCGGGGTGCGGCATGGCGAGAAGCTTGACGAGACGCTGGCCAGCCGCGAGGAACTCTCGCACGCCGAGGACTTCGGTGACTTCTTCCGGGTGCCCCTCGATGCCCGGGACCTCAACTATGCGCTCTACGTGTCCGAGGGTGAACGGACTGGTGGCGTGTTGTCGGACTTCAATTCCGCCAACGCTCCCAGGCTTGCCGTCGCCGAGATCGTGGCCTTACTCCGCGCGTTGCCGGAGATCCGCGCCGAGCTCGGTGCTGAGGACCTGAGGGTGACGTTGTGAGTTACGTGATCACCGGTGGTGAGGGTTTCCTCGGCTGGCACGTCCGGGTCCTCATGCGCGCCCTGGGGTGGCCCGCTCCGGTCCTGCTCGGACGTCAGGCGTTGACTGATCCGAAGACAGTCAGCGAAGCGATGGCCGGAGCGGACGTCGTGCTGCACCTCGCCGGGGCCAACCGCGGCACGGCGGCGGACGTTGTTGCGGGCAACGTGAACCCGGCTGCCCACCTGGCGGCCGGGCTCCGCCGGTGCGGCACCCCGCCCAAACGGATCGTGTTTGCCAACTCGGTCCAGTCGGGCAACGGCACACCGTACGGAGACGCGAAAGCAACGGCGGCCGATACGCTGGCAGCGGCGGCCGACGTGGGGTACGTGCTCGATGACGTCCGGTTGCCGAACCTGTACGGCGAACACGGTCGGCCCTTCTACAACTCGGTTGTCGCCACGTTTTGCCGGGTCCTCGCGAACGGCGACAGCCCGGAGGTCCACGAAGACCGCGCACTGGAACTGGTGCACGTCGGTGACGCGGCGGCGCGGCTCATCGAGGCACCGATGACCGGATCCTGGGACAGCACGATGCCCGTTCTCCGGGTGGGTGTACGAGCGTTGGCCGACCGGCTCGACGAGTACGCGGCCGACTACCGGAGCGGGACCATTCCGCCACTAACCTCCCGGCACAGTGTTCGGCTTTTCAACACGTACCGGTCGCACTGCTTCCCGGACCACTACCCGATGCCGTTGACCCCGCACTCCGATGCCCGGGGCGAGCTGGTCGAGCTGGTCAGAACGCGCGCCGGGTCCGGGCAGACCTACTGTTCCACCACCCGTGCGGGCGCTACCCGGGGTGAGCATTTCCATCTCGCCAAGGTCGAACGGTTCTGTGTGCTGCGTGGCGAGGGCCGGATCAGCCTCCGGCGCGTCGAGGACGACCAGGTCCTCAGATTCCCCGTGTCGGGGGATCGGCCAGTCGTCGTCGACATGCCGACCGGTTGGGTCCACCACATCACCAACACGGGAACGGCCGATCTGGTGACCTTGTTTTGGGCGAACGAGCTGTACGACCCGAGCCGACCCGACACTTATCCGGAGCCGGTTGATCAGCGGGTTGTCGAATCTGTCCATCCCGCACCGTGAGGCCGGAGGTCCGGGGGAGTGGGACCGACTCACCACTGACCGTCCGCGAGTCGAGTGGAGTACTGATAAGCATGACCCGGGTGATGACTGTGGTGGGCACCAGGCCCGAGATCATCCGACTGTCCCGGGTGATGAGCCGGCTGGACCGTACGGTGGACCACGTGCTCGTGCACACCGGCCAGAATTGGGACCGGAACCTGTCGGATGTGTTCTTCACCGAACTCGGCCTGCGGGATCCCGATCGGTTCCTCCGGGTCGACACCCGGTCGCTCGGCGCGGTGCTGGGTGGCGTGCTCGTCGGGGTGGAGCAGGCGATCACCGAGCTGCGACCGGACGCGGTGCTGGTGCTGGGGGACACCAACAGCTGCATCGCCGCCCTGATGGCCCGGCGAATGCGGGTGCCCGTGTACCACATGGAGGCCGGCAACCGGTGCTTCGACCTCAACGTGCCGGAGGAGACGAACCGTCGACTCGTCGACCACGTTTCCGACTTCAACCTCGTCTACACCGAGCACGCCCGGCGGAACCTGCTCGCCGAGGGCCTGCACCCCCGCCGGATCCTGCACACCGGGTCGCCCATGCGGGAGGTGCTGACGCATTACCGGCCCGCCATCGAGCGGTCCACGGTCCTGACTCAACTGGGACTGAGCCCCGGCCGATACGTCCTGGTCAGCGCCCACCGCGAGGAGAACGTCGAGGATCCGGCCCGACTGCGTCGGCTACTGGAGTGCCTCACCGCCGTGCGTTCCACGTGGGACCTGCCGATCCTCGTCTCGACCCATCCGCGTACCCGGAAACGCCTCGAGGCGATCGAGGCCACCCTGTTCGACGGCATGACGTTCCACGAGCCGTTCGGCCTGATCGACTATGTGCGGCTGCAGACCCAGGCATTCTGCACCCTGTCCGACAGCGGCACCATCAGCGAGGAGTCGGCGATCCTGGGATTTCCGGCGGTCACCCTGCGGGAGTCCATCGAACGGCCGGAGGCGTTGGACGCCGGCGGGATCATCATGTCCGGCCTGGACCCCGGCGGTGTGGTCGAGGCGGTGCGGATCGCCGTGGACCAGGCGGCGGTTGAGGGGGTGCCCTGTCCCGACGACTACCTCGTTCCGGACACGTCCCGACGCGTTGTCGACTTCATCCTGTCCACCGTCCGTCGGCACCACGAGTGGGCGGGTATACGCCGATGAGTATCGGTTGGGGGTAGGGTCCGTGACGACGGTTCTGCTCTTCGGTGCGTCGGGGTTCCTCGGCCGGTACGTCCGGGCGTCGCTCGCACCGCACGCCGACCTGGTTTGTCCCAGCCGTTCCGCGTGTGACCTGGTGGCCTCGGATGTCACCGCGCTGGCCTCGGCCATCCGCGCGGCGCGGCCGGACGCGATCGTCAACTGCGCCGGACGCGTCTCCGGCAGCGGCTCCGACCTGATCCAGGCACACACCGTCGTGACAGCCAAGCTGATCGACGCCGTGGTGGCCGCTGCCCCAGGAGCCAGGTTCCTCCGGATCGGTTCGGCTGCCGAGTACGGCCGGGTGCCGCACGGTGCGGTGGTCCGCGAGGACCATACCGCTGTCCCGATCAGCGAATACGGGGTGAGCCAACTCGCCGCGACACACTTGGCGGACATCGCCGGACGGTCCGGGCGGGTCGACACGATCGTCCTGCGGGTCTTCAACCCGGTGGGTGCGGGTCTGCCGGCTACGAGCCTCCTTGGCCACACCGCCCACTCGCTACGCCGGGCGATGGCACGGGGTTCGGACTACGTTGAGATCGGCCTGCTCGACTCACATCGGGACTTCGTCGACGTGCGGGACGTCGCGTCGGCGGTTCGGGCGGCGGTGTTCGCACCGTCCGACATCTCCTCCCGGGTGTTCAACGTAGCCAGCGGCCGCACGGTGACCCTGAGGGAGGCGGTGGAAACGCTCGTCACGGTCAGCGGCTTCCCCGGCGAGGTGCGCACAGGTACGCCCTCGGCGCACGCCGCCCGTTCTGCGGGCGTCGGCTGGATGCGCGGGGACATCACCACCATCGCGCGCGAGTTGGCGTGGCGTCCGACGTATGAGCTGATCGACTCCCTGAAGTTCCTCTGGGCCGACACCGAGCCGGTCCCCGGCGATTCGGGGACCAGCCTGCCGGGCGGCCGTGGGTAAACCCCAAATGGGCCACTTCCGGGGTTTCGCGCCGGGGCCTTCGACGGCAAGCTGAAGGCCCCGCGGCGCCGTCATCGCGATAGGAACGCGAGGGTCAGCGCCGGTCGAGTCCCTTGTCCAGGCCGGCCCGCCGCAGCGCGTCGGCCATCGCCCCGCCGCCGGAGCCCGAGCCGCCGGAGCCCCGGCCCTGCCGCTGTCCGCCCCGGCCGGATCCGCCGGCCCGGGTACCGGAATCACCCGACCGGGATCCGCCGGATCCGGATCTGTCGGCGCGGGACCCGCCGGATCCGGAGTCACCGGACCCGGACCCGCCGCCGCGCCGGTCCCGCCCGCCGGCGGACCGGTCCCGCCCGCCGGCGGACCCGGCACCGTCCCGGCCGGCACCCGAGCCACCGCCAGCTTCGTCGTCCAGCCGCAGGGTGAGGGAGATCCGCTTGCGCGGCACGTCCACGTCCATCACCTTGACGCGTACGACGTCACCGGGCTTGACCACGTCCCGCGGGTCCTTGACGAAGGTGTTCGACATGGCCGACACGTGCACCAGCCCGTCCTGGTGCACGCCGACGTCGACGAACGCGCCGAACGCGGCGACGTTTGTGACCACGCCCTCCAGCAGCATGCCGGGGGAGAGGTCGGTCAGCTTCTCCACGCCCTCGGCGAAGGTGGCGGTCTGGAACGCCGGTCGCGGATCCCGGCCCGGCTTCTCCAGCTCGGCGAGGATGTCGGTGACGGTGGGCAGGCCGAACCGCTCATCGACGAAGTCGGTGGCCCGCAGGCCGCGCAGGATCGCGCTCCTTCCGATCAGCGATCGCAGGTCGCCGCCGGTCTTCGCGAGGATGCGGCGGACCACCGGGTATGACTCGGGGTGCACGCCGGAGGAGTCGAGCGGGTCCTCGCCGTCGCGGATGCGCAGGAAGCCGGCGCACTGTTCGAACGCCTTGGGGCCCAGCCGGGGCACCTGCTTGAGCGCGGACCGGGACCGGAACGGGCCGTTGGCGTCCCGGTGCAGGACGATGTTCTCGGCGAGCCCGGAGCCGATGCCGGAGACCCGGGCGAGCAGCGGCGCGGAGGCGGTGTTGACGTCCACCCCGACGCCGTTGACGCAGTCTTCCACCACCGCGTCCAGCGATCGGGAAAGCTTGATCTCGGACAGGTCGTGCTGGTACTGCCCGACCCCGATGGAACGCGGGTCGATCTTGACCAGTTCGGCGAGCGGGTCCTGGAGCCGGCGGGCGATGGACACCGCCCCGCGCAGTGAGACGTCCAGGTCGGGCAGTTCCTGGGAGGCATACGCGGAGGCGGAGTAGACCGACGCGCCGGCCTCGGAGACCATCACCTTGGTCAGGTTCAGCTCGGGATGCCGGCGGATCAGCTCGGCGGCCAGCTTGTCGGTTTCCCGGGAGGCGGTGCCGTTGCCGATCGCCACCAGGTCGACCCGGTGCGCCGCGGCCAGCCGGGCGAGGGTGTCGATGGAGGCGTCCCACTGCCGGCGCGGTTCGTGCGGATAGATGGTGTCGGTGGCGCACACCTTGCCGGTGGCGTCGACGACCGCCACCTTGACCCCGGTGCGCAGGCCGGGGTCGAGCCCCATGGTGGCCCGACTGCCGGCCGGCGCGGCCAGCAGCAGGTCGCGCAGGTTGGCGGCGAACACCCGGACGGCCTCCTCCTCGGCCGCCTGCCACAGCCGCGTCCGCAGGTCGGCGCCGAGGTGGATGAGGATGCGGGTACGCCAGGCCCAGCGCACGGTGTCCAGCAGCCACCGGTCGGCGGGTCGGCCCCGGTCGGCCACGTCGAACCGGGCGGCGATCTGGACCTCGTACTCGCTGGGTCCGGTCTGTGTCGCGTCCACCGCGCCGTCGTCCGGCTCCATGGTCAGGTCGAGCACGCCCTCCTTCTCGCCGCGGAACATGGCCAGGATGCGGTGCGACGGCAGTTTCGGGTACGGCTCGGCGAAGTCGAAGTAGTCAGCGAACTTGGCGCCCGTCTGAACCTGTCCGTCGCGTACCCGGGAGGCCAGCCGGCCCCGCGCCCACATCCGTTCCCGCAGCGACCCGATGAGGTCGGCGTCCTCGGCGAAGCGTTCGACGAGGATGGCGCGGGCGCCGTCGAGGGCCGCGATGGCGTCCGCGACGCCGCGCTCGGCGTCGACGAACGCCGCCGCCGCGGACCGCGGCTCCACCGTCGGGTCGGCGAGCAGGCCGTCGGCGAGCGGTTCCAGGCCCGCCTCCCGCGCGATCTGCGCTCGGGTCCGGCGTTTCGGCTTGTACGGCAGGTAGATGTCCTCAAGCCGGGCCTTGGAGTCGGCGGCGAGGATCTGCGCGGCGAGCGTGTCGTCGAGCTTGCCCTGCGAGCGGATGGACTCCAGCACGGCGGCGCGGCGTTCCTCCAACTCCCGCAGGTAGCGCAGCCGCTCCTCCAGGGTGCGTAGCTGCGTGTCGTCCAGCCCGCCGGTGACCTCTTTCCGGTAGCGGGCGATGAACGGCACGGTCGACCCGCCGTCGAGCAGGTCGACGGCCGCCTGCACCTGCCGCTCCCGTACGCCGAGTTCGTCGGCGATCCGCTGGTGTACTGCCTGGGTCACGATCCGATCCGCCCCTCGCCGGTTGTCCGCCGAGCATTCTGCCGGTCCGGGGTGACGCCGCCGGCACCGCCCCGCCGGCGCCGCCTGCTGGGGCGGGACTGCCCGATGGCTACGCCGACGGCAACGAGCCGATCAGCGGCGGACGGTGAGGGCGAGTGCCGCGGTCGCCGCCTGCACCCCGGTGACCAGGGTGTGCAGTTCCTCGGGCAGGCTCGCGGTGATCTGGCTGAGCTGTTCCTTGCACTCCTGCCGGGACATGGTGACCACCAGGAGGTGTTCCAGGCCGACGGCGAGCAGCAACGCGGCCAGGGTGGCCATCTGGGGGTGGATGACGCCGGGACGTTCGAGCTGGTAGGCCAGCTTGACCTGGGGTTGCGCGCAGACCATCGGCTCGACGCCGGGGAACCGGACGCCGTTGCGACGGCCGAGCATGCCGCGGCTCTCCTCACGCCGGACGACGCCGGCGTTCACCAGGCGCCGGCCGACCGCCTCCCGGGCGTTGTCGCGCAGGTGCTCGACCCACGCCCGGACGACGTAGCTGCCCATCCGTCGCTGCAGCTCGCCCAGGGCCGCGTCGCTGACGGTCTCGCCCCAGGGACGCTGGTCGACGACCGAAACCTTGCCCCCCAGACAGCTGATCCGGCGGTTGATCAGTAGCTCACCGAGGACCGCGCCAGCGAGGCCGGTGGCCAGCAGTTCCTCGTTCACCCGCGTCTTGCCGGTGTACTCGTCATGTCCAATCAGGAACAGTTCGTCAGCAAGGCGGAATTCGGTCATGGCCTTCCTTGGGTGACACCGGCGGAGGGGGGCCGCGCACGGAGCCGTACAGTGATCGACACGGCACGGTCCGCCGAGAACCTACGGCATGCCACCGGCCCTTTCAAGCACCGGCCTCCCGCCGTCACCGGTGTTTTACGCCCTCGTCATATGCTTCCTGCGCCGAACGGATGAAATGTTTGTCCTATCGGCCTGCACCTTGAGACATTACCGACTGCACCCGTACGATCCGTTGTCGTCATTCCAGCCCGACCCCCTCACGTGCGGAGACTTCGTTGTCTACCAACCACCCCCCCTCCCACAGTGGACTGGCGCGCCGCCGGCTCGGCGTCGTCCACCTCGTCTTCTTCACGGTCGCCGCGTCGGCTCCACTCACCGTGCTCGGCGGTGGCGTAACCACCACCTTCCTGGTCACCAGCAACACGGGTGTCCCGGTGTCCTTCCTCGTACTGGCCGCCATCCTGGCCACCTTCGCCGTCGGGTACGCGGCCATGAGCCGGTACGTCTCCAACGCCGGTGCGTTCTACTCGTATCTGGCGAACGGGCTCGGCCGGGCCGCGGGCGTCGCCGGATCGTTCATCGCGCTGGTCGCCTACAACACGATCAACATCGGCCTGTACGGCCTGTTCGGCGCGGTCTTCGGTGACTTCATGAACACGAAGTTCGGCGTCGACGCACCGTGGTACATCTGGGGTCTGGGCGCGCTGGCCCTGGTCGGCCTGCTCGGCGTGCTGCGCGTCGACCTGAACGCCACCATTCTCGCCGTCCTGCTGATCGCCGAGATCATCGCCGTCTGCATCTTCGACTTCTTCGCCTTCAGCAACCCGGCCGGCGGCGCCGTCGCCTTCGACGGGCTCAACCTGGGCAACCTGTTCTCCACCGGGGTCGGCGCGGTGTTCGCCCTGGGCATCGCGGCCTTCGCCGGCTTCGAGTCGGCGGCCATCTACAGTGAGGAGGTCCGCGACCCGCGGCGCACCGTCGCCCGGGCCACCTTCGTCGCGATCGCCTTCACCGGTCTGTTCTACGCCTTCTCCGCATGGGCGCTGAGCGTGCTCTACGGCCCGGCCAACGTGCAGGGTGTGGTGGCCGAGCAGGGTCCGGGAGCGATCTTCGGGGCGCTCGCCCAGTTCGGCAGCGCGACGCTCGCCGACGTGGCCACCGTGCTGTTCATCACCAGCATCTTCGCCGCGCAGCTGTCCTTCCACAACGGCGTGGCGCGCTACCTGTTCGCCCTGGGCCGGGAGCGGGTGCTGCCCGACTTCCTCGGCCGCACCAGCGTCCGCTCGGCCGCGCCGGTCGCCGGATCGCTGACCCAGACCACCCTCGCGCTGGTCGTGGTGATCCTGTTCGTGGTCGCCAACCGGGACCCGGTCGCCGACCTGTTCACCTGGATGAGCGGCACCTCGGCCGTCGGCCTCGTGCTGCTGATGACGCTCACCTCCGCCTCGGTGGTCGGCTTCTTCCGCCGCCGCCCGGCCGAGGAGAGCGCCTTCCAGACGCTTGTCGCCCCGGTGATCGCCACCATCCTGCTCGGCGCCCTGCTGGCCATCCTGGTGTTCAACTTCAACGCCCTGCTGGCCCCGGAGAACCCGAGCTACCTGCGCTGGGTGCTGCCCGGCCTGGTCGGCCTGGCCGCCGTGGTCGGCCTGATCTGGGGCGCCATGCTGCGCACCACCCGCCCCGAGGTGTACGAGGGCATCGGCCGCTCGGCGACGCAGGTCGACACGCGGGAAGACGAGTACGTCCCGGTCGGCGCCTGACCGCGCCGGTTGTCGGCGGCGGGTGGCGGAGCGCGGCTCCGCCACCCGCCGGCCTGCGTTAGCGTAGTGATCATGCAAGGACCTGCGGAATCCCGGGCCCGCCGGCTGTTCGGCGGCAGCACCGGCGCGCCCGGCGACCTGGCCACCAATCCGTACCGGATCGACCGGGACCGGATCGCCAGCTCGCCGTTCTTCGCCCGACTCGCCGGCGTCACCCAGGTGGTCAGCCCCGGCGGCTCCGGCCTGCTGGTGCACAACCGGCTCACGCACAGCCTCAAGGTGGCCCAGGTGGGCCGGGCGATTGCCGAACGGCTGGCTGCGGATCCTCGGTACGCCGATCTCCTGGCCCGCCTCGGCGGCTGCGACCCGGACGTGGTGGAGGCCGCGGCACTGGCCCACGACCTCGGCCACCCGCCGTTCGGGCACCTCGGCGAGCGCGTGCTCGACCGGGTGGCCCGCCACCGGATCGGCCTGCCCGACGGCTTCGAGGGCAACGCCCAGTCGTACCGGATCGTCACCAGCACCGAGATCCGCAAGGCCGCGACCATCGGGCTGGACCTGACCGCGGCGGTGCGGGCCGCGATGCTGAAGTACCCGTGGACCCGGCGCGGATTCCCCGAGCCGCATCCCCGGCTGCTCGATCCGCCGCCGCGCGGGGCGGGCGCGCCGGCCGACGATCCGGAGAGCGGCTCGACGAAGTTCGGCGCGTACGACACCGAGACGGCCGACCTGCGGCAGGCCCGGGAACCGTTCGCCGGGCGGATCGCCGAATGGCAGCAGACCGTCGAGGCGTCGGTGATGGACATCGCCGACGACATCGCGTACGCCATCCACGACGTGGAGGACTTTCACCGGGTGGGGGTGCTCCAGCAGGGCACGGTGGCGGCGGAGCTTACCGGTTGGCAGCGGGAGCGGGGCGCCTTCCGCGGGCTGACGGACGCCGCGCTCGCGGTGCCGAGGCGGCGGCCCGGCGCGTCGATCGAGCGGCTGCGCCGCCAGGTGCACCGCAAGGACGGCTGGATCGGCGACGGCGACGCGTTCGCCGAGGCCGTCGAGCACGTCCGCGCCGACCTGGTGGATGGTCTGCTGGCGGCGCCGTTCGACGGTTCGATCGAGGCAGAGCAGTACGTGGCCGGGTTCTCGTCCCGGTGGACCCGGCGGCTGGTCGACGCGATCACGGTGACCGCCGACCCGCCGCACCGTTCGGGCCACGTGCTGCTGGGCCCCACCCAGTGGCACGAGGTGCAGGTGCTCAAGCTGGTGCACCACCGGTTCGTGTTGGACCGGCCCGACCTGGCCCTGCACCAGCGCGGCCAGGGTCGGCTGCTGGCCGCCCTGGTGGAGGCACTGTCGGAGTGGCTGGCCGACCCGGACGAGTCGACCCGGCTGCCGCAGCGGCTGCACGACCTGGTGGAGCTGGCCGAGGCGGAACTGCATCCGCGTACCCCCGACCGGATCGGCAAGGCTCGCGGCCGGGCGACGATCGACTTCGTCGCCGCGCTCACCGACGGTCAGGCGGTGGCGTTGCTGGACGCCATGTCCGGCCGCTCCGGCGCTCTGTGGACCGACGCCTTCGTCCTCTGAACTCGTCCGGCCGATGCCTTCGTCCGCTGCTCTCGTCGGACCGATGCCCTTGTCCGCTGGTCTCGTCGTGGGTCGACGTCTCCGCGCGGTGGTCTCGTCGTGGGTCGACGTCTTCGCCCGCTGGACGGGTCAGGCGACCGTCTGCCACCAGCCGTCGACCGCCGGCGGGTCGTCGGCGTCCACCCACTCGCCGGGCCGGGGCACGGCCAGCCGCACGTCGCGCGCCTTCGCCTCCCGCCAGAGCCGGTTCACCGGCTCGTCCCAGGGGTGCAGGGCAAGGTTGAAGGTGCCCCAGTGTACCGGGATCAGCAGGTCACCGCGCAGGTCGAGGTGGGCAGCGACGGCCTCCTCGGGGAACATGTGGATGTCCGGCCAGGCTGCGTCGTACGCCCCGATCTGCATCAGCGTCGCGTCGAACGGGCCGTGCGTCGCGCCGATCTCGGCGTACCCGTCGAAGTAGCCGGAGTCACCGGTGTAGAACACCCGCCGGTGGCGGCCGGCGATGACCCAGGACGCCCACAGGGTCCGGTCGCGGCGCAGGCCACGGCCGGAGAAGTGCCGGGCCGCGGTGGGGGTGAGTTCCAGGCCGGCGACCGGCATCGTCTCGTCCCAGTCCAGCTCGATGATCCGGTCCGCTGGCACGTCCCAGCGTTCCAGGTGCGCTCCGACGCCCAGTGGCACCAGGAACGGCGCCGACTGGCCACGGGTC
Organism: Plantactinospora sp. GCM10030261; assembly: GCF_042666615.1. NCBI lineage: Bacteria > Bacillati > Actinomycetota > Actinomycetes > Micromonosporales > Micromonosporaceae > Plantactinospora > Plantactinospora sp. GCM10030261. The sequence goes on along the minus strand of NZ_JBHTDD010000040.1, from coordinate 591 downwards.
AGGCCGCGGACGGTCGCCATGTCGAGGTGGTCGTAGTGGTCGTGGGAGATCAGGATCGCGTCGACGGGCGGCAGCTCGTCCAGCGGGACGGGCGGCGGATGCAGGCGGCGCGGGCCCACCAGCCGGGACGGCGAACACCTGTCGCTCCACACCGGGTCGACGAGCACCCGCCGACCCTCGATCTCGATCAGGGCCGAGGCGTGGCCGTACCAGAGGATGCCTAGCCCCTCCGGGCGCGGGCCGGTGGCTGGCCGGCGGACCGGGACCGCCGTGCCGGGCCGGCGCCGCCGCCGGTCACCGAAGAGCAGCTCCCGCAGCAGGCTGCGGTCGTCGGCTCCGACCACCGTGCGGGTCCCCACCGGATTGCGGAAGGCGCCACCCCGGAACTGCGGGGACCGGGCGACCCGGCCGGCGCGGGTGCCGGTGGCCCGGCCGCCGAACGCCGCCGGCACGTCCCGCACGGCCCATGCCGCGACGCCGAGCGCCGCCACCGCCACCAACCCGCGCCGCCAACGCCGCCTCGCCCGCACATCGCTCACCGACCAACCGTAGCCCCCCGCCGCCCCCTGTCCCCCGCCCCCGCCCCCCCCC
>NZ_JBHTDD010000039.1:0-57997 GCF_042666615.1 Plantactinospora sp. GCM10030261 | reverse complement strand
GGTGCGGCTGTTGTGGTAGCTCCACACCTACTCGGGAGGTCCTCACCATTTCAAGATCCGACCGTGTCACCAACGTCCATGGGCAGTACATCTAGGGAAGATGGTCGTTGATTGATCTCCAATCACGACCACCTGCCCTAGATCGGCGCGGGCGGAGGGGGACAGGGGGTCAGGCGGTGATCGTGTCTAGGGCGATCTCGACCATCTGGCCGAAGGTCTGCTCTCGGTCCTGCGCCGAGGTCTTGGCGCCGGTCTTGATGTGGTCGCTCACCGTCAACACGGTCAGGGCCCGCGCTTTGAACCGGGCCGCGATCGTGTAGAGCGCCGCCGACTCCATCTCGACGGCCAGCACCCCGTAATCGGCGAGCCGGTCGTAGAGGTCGGGGCGGTCGGTGTAGAAGGCGTCCGCCGCCAGGATCGGCCCGACCCGCATCGAAATGCCGCGCCGCTCGGCCACCTCGACAGAGGTACGCAGCAGCCCGAAGTCGGCCACGGGGGCGTAATCGATCAAACCGTCGAAGCGGAACCGGTTCATGTTCGAGTCGGTGGACGAGCCGCTGGCCGCGATCACGTCCCGCAACTGGAGGTCCTCGGTGAGGGCGCCGCACGAACCGACCCGGATCAGGCTCTTCACCCCGTACTCGTTGATCAGCTCGTGCGCGTAGATCGACGCGGACGGCATCCCCATGCCGGAACCCTGGACGGACACCTCGACGCCGGACCAGCGGCCGGTGTAGCCCAGCATGCCGCGGACCGTCGAGTAGCACTTCGCGTCCTCGAGGTAGGTCTCCGCGATCCACTTGGCCCGCAGGGGGTCGCCCGGCATCAGGACCCGTTCGGCGATCTGGCCCGGCTGGGCACCGATGTGCGTACTCATGGGAAGGATCCTGCCAGGTCGGCCGGTGGGATACCGGTTCGGCACCGGCTGTGGCCGTCCGGTACCCTACTCGGCGGTGGTGTGTCCGAGTGGCCTAAGGAGCACGCCTCGAAAGCGTGTGAGGGTTTACGCCCTCCGCGGGTTCAAATCCCGCCGCCACCGCTCCGAACGCGCGAGACGCCCGGCGAGTCGCCGGGCGTCTCCGCGTTACGGGGATCAGCAGGTGCCGAATCCCTCGTCGAACAGCTTCCTGGCGTACTTGGTGTAGCCGACCACCGTCTTGCGGACGGTCTGGCCGTCATGCAGGAACAGGTAGGCCCGGTCACCCTTGCGGGCCAGCAGCCCGTCGAGTCGGTACGACCCGGCCGGCGCGGTGAGTCGGCGGGCCCGCGGGTAGGCGTCCCGCACCCGCTCCACGGGCGTGCCGGCGCGGATGCCTTCCGGCGTGCGGGTCTGCCCGTTCGCCCAGAGCAGCACCAGCCGATCCTCGGCGAAGACCGGGTCCGCCGTCGGCACGCCGGCCAGGCGGCGTCCGCACGGCGTTGGTTCGCGATCGAGTACGCCGCGACGAGACAGTTCCTTCTCGGTGACGCCGAACGGGATACCCCGCAACCCGGCGAGGCTGACAACGCCGGCCGGGCCCGGTGGCCCGGGGACTGTTGGCGGAGCGGCAGGAGCTGCCGGCCGGTCGGGCTCGGCGTCGAGCGGTGGCCCACCGGGACCAGCGGTTGACGTTGTCGATCTTGGTCGACCGGTCGAACTGCTGGTGACCATCGCGGCGACCACCAGCACCATGGCAAGAAGCGCCACTTTGCGCAGTTTCATCGGAATTCCCCCGAGTGCCTAACGGGTCGGAGGCAAAAAGGTTGCTTGGCGTTGCGTATCCGTATTCGTGGCTTTTGCGCGACGATCATCAGTCGCGGCCGTACAGCATGGGCAGGTCGACCAGCAGGACGTCACCGGCGTCGGCGGCGGTCTCGCGGGCCTTGTCGTTGAACCCCGCACCGCTGAAGCAGAGCAGCCGGGTTCGGGCAGTGTCGTACCGTTCGGTTCGTTGGAGGAGTTCCCTGACGTGGCGCAGCCGGTCGATGTGCGCGGCGCCCATGGTGTCGTTCCACTTGGCCTCGCCGATGGCCAGCAATGGTGGCCTCCCGCTCTCGGTGATGCCGACCACCGCGACGTCGACCTCGTGGCCGGTGCGGGTCGCGGGGTCGTGCACGATCCCGTGTCCAACCTTGGCGGGAAGTCCGCCGAGGGCGTCGGGGTCGGCGTGGTGCAGCGTCCAGTCGCGACAGACCTGCTCGAAGTGTGGACCGAGGACGTTGCTCACGAACCGACGGCGACTCGCCCGCCAGACCCGACCAGCCGCACCAGGCCGCTCCAACTGGTCCCACACCGGACGCATGATGGCGTGGTAGAAGCGGATCAGTGGCTCCGCGATCCGGTAGGTGGGTCGGTTGTCGCGAAAGACGTCCGCGTCCCGGTGCAGCAGGCCCGCGTCCTCCAGCACATTGATCGGATGGGCGATATCGGTGGCTCGTCGCCCAAGGTAGCTGGCGATCCCACCGCGGGTGGCGTTGCCATCTGCCACGGCGGCGAGGACAGAGAGGTACAGCGCCGTGTCGCGCAGGTCCGGTTCCTCGGCGAGCAGGTAGCGAGCCTCGCGAAACAGTGGAGTCTCGGGATTGAGAACGGTCCGCACCACCCAGGCGTCGAAGTCCTTCAAGTCCGTTGGACTGTCGCTCCGGGCGAACTCGCGCCGGTACGCGGGAGTGCCGCCGACAACAGCGTTCACCTGGAGGGCCAGGCGTGGATCGGTGATGTCCCAGAACTCGGCCGCCAGTTGATGGTCGAGGGCGCGGACGACCAGTTCGAGCCCGGCTCGGCCGCGCAGCGGGGCGTTGCCGGACAGGATCCGGCCCATGAACGACATCGCGGAACCGCACAGCAGCAATCGGGCGCGGGAGGCGGTGCGTTGCTCGCGCAGCGTCCGTAGCGCCTCCTGGATGATGGACGGCAGCTCTGGATTCGCTCTGGCCAGGTAGGGGAATTCGTCGATCACCACCGGCGTGGGTCGTTCCGCGCCCAGGGAGAGGATCGCGTCGATCGCCTCCGACCAGTTGGCGAAGTGGTGCGGGGCCGGGGGCCGGCTGTGGGCGGTGAGCGCGGCGCTGAACCGGCGGAGGGACTCCGCGTCTGTCGCCTCGGTCGCGCCGAAGTAGAAGCCACCGGCCGCCCGGCAGGCCGCGTCGAGAAGGTACGTCTTGCCCTGACGCCGTCGACCCGAGACCACGCCGAGGGTGGCTCCGGCCGCGGCGTCGGTGATGAATCGGCCCAGAGCCGACCACTCGTGCTCTCGGTCGAACATCTCGGCGGGCTTGCGCACGCTGGGGCTCCTAGCGCCGAAGATATAGGTGTACGATTTGGTTAACTGTACTCCTACTTTTGCCGTGTCCCCGGGATCAGTCCTTGAGTGCCGACAGAGACGGCACGAGGGCCGGCCCCGGACGGAGCCGGCCCTCGTTTGGCCTGGCGGAGGATACGAGATTCGAACTCGTGAGGGTGTGAACCCAACACGCTTTCCAAGCGTGCGCCCTAGGCCTCTAGGCGAATCCTCCGTCGGACAGGATACAGGTACCTCGACCCACCAACACCGCACCACCCGTCTTGATCCACTTCACCACCGGGTAGAGTGGGCCACACCTCCCGTGCGGCGGTATCTCGTGAACCTCCCCAGGGCCGGAAGGCAGCAAGGATAAGCGAGCTCTGCCGGGTGCACGGGAGGCCTTTCTGTCTCCGGAGCGGGTTGCGGCGGGCCGCCTCCGCGCGGAGGGTGGTCACCTGGGCCGGGGCGGCGCAGAATGGCCCGGTCGAGAGGAGGCGCAGTGGCGCTGGCGCTCTACCGCAAGTACCGACCGCGCACGTTTGCCGAGGTTATCGGGCAGGATCACGTCACCGAGCCGCTGTCGCAGGCGTTACGCAGCGGCCGGCTGCACCACGCCTATCTCTTCTCGGGCCCTCGGGGGTGCGGCAAGACCTCCAGCGCCCGCATCCTGGCCCGGTCGCTCAACTGCGAACAGGGACCCACCCCCGAACCCTGCGGCGTCTGCGAGTCCTGCCGCGCGTTGGCCAACGACGGGGGCGGCTCGATCGACGTGATCGAGATCGACGCGGCCAGCCACGGGGGCGTCGACGACGCCCGGGAGTTGCGCGAGCGGGCCTTTTTCGCCCCAGCGAGCAGCCGGTACAAGATCTATGTGATCGACGAGGCGCACATGGTCTCGTCGGCCGGCTTCAACGCGCTACTCAAGCTGGTCGAGGAGCCGCCGGACTACGTCAAGTTCATCTTCGCCACCACGGAGCCGGAGAAGGTTCTCGGCACGATCAAGTCGCGGACTCACCACTACCCCTTCCGGCTGATCCCGCCGGGCGTGCTGCGGCCGTACCTGGAACAGCTCTGCGAGGCGGAGGGGGTGAACGTCGATCCGGCGGTCTACCCGCTCGTGGTCCGGGCTGGCGGGGGTAGCGCCCGGGACAGCCTGTCGGTGCTTGATCAGCTCATCGCCGGCGCCGGCCCGGAGGGGGTGACCTACCCGCGGGCGGTGGCGCTGCTCGGGGTGACCGACTCCGCGCTGCTCGACGAGATGTGTGACGCGTTGGCCGCCGGTGACGGTGCCGCGGCGTACGCGACGGTGGACCGGGTGGCGGACGCCGGCCACGACCCGCGGCGGTTCGCCGCCGACCTGCTGGAGCGGTTGCGCGACCTGATCGTCCTGCAACAGGTGCCGGAGGCCGCCACCAAGGGACTGATCGACGGCCCGGCCGACCAGGTGGAGCGGATGGCGGCCCAGGCCCAGCGGCTCGGCCCGGCGACCCTGTCCCGATGCGCCGACATCGTGCACAACGGTCTCGTGGAGATGCGCGGCACCACCGCCCCCCGGCTGCTGCTCGAACTGATCTGCGCCCGGATGCTGCTGCCCGGGGCCGACGACTCCACGGGGGGCCTGCTGCAGCGCCTCGAACGAATGGAACGCCGGCTCAGCCTGTCCGCTCCGGACGGGTCCGCGGCGGCACCCGCCGCGCCGCCGCCCGCCCGCGCCGCGCCGATCGATCCACCCGCGCCGCCGGCTGCCGGCACCGCGCCGGTCGATCCACCCGCGCCGGTACGCCCCACGGGCGGGCCGCCCACCGGCGAAGCGGCGCCGGCCGGCGTACCGCCGAACGGGTCCGCTCCCGGGTCGGCGTCGGCGGCCCGGGCGGGAACCGCCGCGCCCGCGGAGTCGGCTGCCCGGACGGAGTCCGCGGTCGGTCCGTCGGGCGGGCCGACCGGGTCCGGGCCGGGACCCGCGGTCGCCGCCCGTAGGCCGGTCTCCCCGGCGGCCGTCATGCCCGATCCGGTGACCCCGGATCCGGTGGTCGACCAGGCGCCGGGTGAGCTGGACGCGGCGGCCGTCCGGCGCGTGTGGGGCGAGATCGTCGCCATGGTGAACCGCAGCAACAAGCGGATCGCCGCACTCGTCCGCGACGCCACGGTCCGGGACCTGACCGGGGACACCCTGACCCTCACGTTCCGCTATCCGGTGCACGCGCAGATGGTCGCGGGTCAGGCGGAGGTGCTGGTCGATGCGCTCTACGAGGAACTGGGCGGTCGCTGGCAGGTCCGCTGCGAGGTGGCCGGCGAGCAGCGGGAGGCCGCTGGCCGACCGCCAGCCGCACCGAACGGTGGCGGACCGGCCGGTCGCCCGGTTCCGCAGGCCGGGAGCGACCCGGGTCGCGATCGCTCGGTCGGCGGCCGGACCGCCGGACCTCCGGGGGCGCCAGCGGGCGGATCGACGCCGGCTGGATCCGCGGCGGTGTCGCCGACCGAATCGGCGGGCTCGTCGGGATCGGCTTCGGCACCGACGGAGGATGACTGGCCCACCCCGGCCCGACCGGGTGGGTCGTCCTCGGGCGGAGCCTCGCCGACTGCCAGTGCCGACGCCGGTGCGGCCGACGACTGGCCCACGCCGGTCCGGCCCGGGGGCTCCGGCACGTCGTCCGGGTCGGTCGCCGGTAGCCCCGGCACGACGCCGGGGTCCGTCGCCGGTGCCCCGGCGGCCGTCCGTCGCGCCGCCGCCCCGTCGGGTGCGGCCAGCGCAGGTACGGTGACGATGCCTCGGACCACCGATCCGCTGCGTACCGGGAATGCCGAACCGACCGTCAAGCGGCCGGTGAGTGGCGGTCTCGCCGCGGCCCGAGCGGCGGCCGCCGCCCGCGGCTCGCGCGCTGGCGGCACGACGCCGGCCCGCGCCACCCCGGCCTCCGGCGCGGCGGTCGCCGACCAGGAGTGGGCTGGCGAACCGCCGTACGACCCCGAGTACGACGGTCCGGCGTCACCGGCCGCGGGTTACGAGGGGTTCGATCCCGGTGACGAGCCGCTGGACGAGGTGGTCGACGAGCGGACCGCCCGGCAGACCAGCGAGCAACAGGCGGTGCAGCTGCTGGAGCAGGCGTTTCGGGCCGAACGGATCGGCGAGGTGGACGCGCGGTAGCCGGCGGATCGGTGACGTACCCGACGGCTAGTGTGGGCGGCGGCCGAGCGACCGACGGTCCGACCTCAGGATTCCGACGACTCAGGATTCCGACGACCCCCAGGACAAGGAGCAGTGCCATGCGCCCCGGTGGACAGCCCAACATGCAGCAGATGCTGAAGCAGGCCCAGAAGATGCAGGAACAGCTCGCCGCCGCCCAGGCCGAACTGGCCGAGGCAGAGGTGACGGGCACCGCCGGTGGTGGACTGGTCACCGTCACCATGGCGGGTAGCGGCGAGGTCAGGTCGATCAAGATCGACCCGCGGGCGGTGGACCCGGACGACGTGGAGACCCTCGAAGACCTGGTGGTGGCGGCCGTGCACAACGCCAGCGAGGCGGTACGCACGCTGACCGAGGAGAAGATGGGTCCGGTGACCGGCGGCATGGGCGGCCTCGGCCTGCCCGGGTTCTGAGCCGTCCGTGTACGAGGGCGCGATCCAGGACCTGATCGACGAGCTGGGCCGGCTGCCGGGCGTCGGCCCGAAGAGCGCCCAGCGGATCGCCTTCCACATCCTGTCGGCGGATCCGGCCGACGTGACCCGCCTGGCCACCGCGATGCGCAAGGTGAAGGAGTTGGTCCGGTTCTGCACGACGTGCTTCAACGTCTCCGAATCGGATCAGTGCCGGATCTGCCGCGACCCCCGGCGTACGGACGAGGTGCTCTGCGTGGTGGAGGAGCCCAAGGACGTGGTGGCGATCGAACGGACCGGCGAGTTCCGGGGCCGCTATCACGTGCTCGGTGGTGCGATCAATCCGCTGGAGGGGATCGGGCCGGACAACCTGCGGATCCGGGAGTTGCTGGCCCGATTGGGCGGCGGCGAGGTTCGCGAGCTGATCCTGGCGACCGACCCCAACACCGAGGGGGAGGCGACCGCGACGTACCTCGCGCTCATGGTGAAGCCGATGGGTATCGCCGTCACCCGGTTGGCGAGCGGCCTGCCCGTGGGTGGCGATCTGGAGTACGCCGACGAGATCACCCTGGGACGGGCTTTCGAGGGTCGCCGGGCGGTCTAGGTCACCCGCGGTCTGTGACAGGGTCGCGACGAAATGCGCCAGCACCGTTATACGTTTGATATTGTCCAAATCAGACATTCAACTCATGCCACAACAAAGATCATCGCTAGGTGTCGGCTTGGTAGAGATTCACCAACCGGCGTTCCGTTCTTGGTCTTGCTGCCGTTACCGTGCCGCTCACGGACCGAGCCAGACCCCGGCGGCGGTCATGCGCAGGACATGAGGTGAGAGATGCAGGCGAGAAGGCTCAAGACGGTAATCGCCGTCGCGGCCGTTGCGGCGCTTGCGGCCGGAGGGGCCGGCTGCGCGGAGAGCGAGCGGGACTCGGGTGGCGGTGAGGCCAAGACGGGCGGCACGTTCGTCTTCGGAGGCGCCGGTGACCCGAAGAACTTCGACCCGATCTTCAATGATGACGGCGAATCGTTCCGGCCGGTCCGGCAGATGTACGAGACGTTGATCGCGCACAAGCCGGGCACGGCCGAACTGGCGCCCGGGCTGGCGGAGAGCTGGGAGAACAGCCCGGACGGCAAGGTCTGGACGTTCAAGCTCCGTAAGGGTGTCAAGTTCCACGACGGCACCCCGTTCAACGCCGAGGCGGTCTGCGCCAACTTCGATCGCTGGTTCAACATGAAGGGCGCCGCGGCCCAGAGCCAGATGATCTATTACGCCGACGTCTTCGAGGGCTTCGCGAAGAACGAGGGCGACGCGACTGGACAGCCCGTCTACAACAAGTGCGAGGCCTCGGACGAGGCGACCGCCGTCCTGACGCTTAACAAGTACAAGGGCGCCTTCCCCGGCGCGTTCGCGCTGACCTCGCTCTCCATGTCGAGCCCCGAGGCGCTCAAGAAGTACGAGGCCGACAAGGTCACGCAGAGCGGTGACTCGTTCTCGTACAGCCCGTACGCCAACGAGCACCCGACCGGCACCGGTCCGTTCAAGTTCGGTGGCTGGGACAAGGCCAAGAACGAGATCACCTTGGAGCGCAACCCCGACTACTGGGGCGAGAAGGCCAAGGTCGACAAGATGATCATCAAGATCATCAAGGACGAGAGCACCCGCAAGCAGGAACTGCGGGCCGGCACCGTGCAGGGCATCGACTTCCCGGCCCCCGCGGACCGCAAGGCGCTCGCCGACGAGGGCTTCCAGGTGCTGAACCGCCCGGCCTTCAACATCCTCTACCTGGGGATCAACCAGAAGAACAACCCGAAGCTGAAGGACCTGCGGGTTCGGCAGGCCATCGCGCACGCGCTCAACCGCGAGCAGCTCGTGCAGACCAAGGGCCCCAGCGGGGCCGCCGTGGCCAGCCAGTTCATGCCGGACACCGTGCTCGGCTACGCGCCGGACGTGCAGAAGTACGACTACAACCCGGACAAGGCCAAGCAGTTGCTGGCCGAGGCGGGCGCCACCGGGCTGACCCTCAACTTCTACTACCCGCCGGACGTCACCCGGCCGTACATGCCGAACCCGCAGGAGATCTTCACCGTTCTCGCGAACGACCTGCAGGCCGTCGGCATCAAGGTCAACGGCGTTCCGCGGCCGTGGAACGGCGGCTTCAAGGACGACGTGCAGAAGGCCGGCAAGCACGACCTGCACGTCCTCGGATGGACCGGTGACTACAACGACCCGGGCAACTTCGTCGGCACCTTCTTCGGCCGTGGCAAGGCCGAGTTCGGCGACGAGGCGATGACCGAGATGTTCGCCGCCATCAGCAAGGCCGACGCGACCGTCGACGAGGCCGGTAAGAAGGCGGCCTGGGAGCAGGTCAACCGGGACCTGGCGACGAAGTGGCTGCCGGCCGTGCCGGTGTGGCACGCGCCGCCCGCCATCGTGCTCGCCAAGGGCGTCGAGGGCGTCGAGGCAAGCCCGCTGACGGATGAGCGGTTCTCCGGGGTTACCGTCCCGCAGAGCTGATCGGGACCAGCGCAATCGGTGAGCGGCCCGGACCGGAGCACCATCCCGGTCCGGGCCGCTCACCGCTCCGCCCCTGAAATCCGGACCACCTCGGTCGGACGGTGAAAGCACGGTGTTCTCAACATGTTTCGAGTGATAGTCCGCCGCCTGTTGCAACTGGTGGTGACACTGATAGCGCTGTCCGCGCTGATCTTCATCTGGCTCCGGAACCTGCCTGGTGGGCCGGTCGACGCGCTGCTCGGTGAGCGCGCGACACCGCAGACCCGCGCGCTGCTGATCAAAGCTCTCGGCTACGACCAGCCGATCTGGGTGCAGTACGGCAAGTTCATGCAGCGGATCCTCTCCGGCGACCTGGGTAACTCGATCCGGACCGGCGACCCGGTGACCGAGGTGATCGGCCGTGCCTTCCCGGCGACCGTCGAGTTGGCGTCGACCGCGATGATCATCGCGATCGTGCTCGGCGTACCGTTGGGTTACCTGGCCGCGCGGCACCGGGGACGGCTGCTGGACACCGCGGCGGTGGCCGGCACCCTGGTGGGCATCTCGATTCCCATCTTCTTCCTCGGCTATCTGCTCAAGGACGTCTTCACTCAGAACATCCACTGGTTCCCGCCGTCCGGCCGGATGAGCACCGGGATCGACAACACCGAGGTCACCGGCTTCTTCGTCCTCGACGGACTGTTGACCAGGGAATTCGACGCCAGCGCCGACGCGCTGTGGCACCTGATCCTGCCGGCCATCACGCTGGCGACCATCCCGCTGGCCGTCATCGTGCGGATCACCCGTGCCAGCGTGCTCGACGTGCTCAACGAGGACTACGTGCGAACGGCGGAGGCGAAGGGCCTGCGGCACTCCACCATCCGGGGCCGGCACGTGCTGCGTAACGCGCTGCTGCCGGTGGTGACCACCATCGGCCTGCAGACCGGTGCGCTGCTGGCCGGCGCGGTGCTCACCGAGAAGGTCTACAACTGGGGCGGCCTGGGCACGTTGATCACCGATTCGATCAGCGGCAGCCGGGACTACCCCGTACTCCAGGCGCTGATCCTGCTGGCCGCGCTGGTCTTCGTGGTGGTCAACCTGATCGTCGACCTGTCGTACGCGTTCATCGATCCGCGGGTGCGGGTCCGGTGACCGGGTCAACGAGCGCGGCGAGGAGCAAGTCATGAGCGAACGAAGCATCGGTCTCCTGGGCGACCGGAAGAAGGCCCGGCTTGAGGAGTTGGCCCAGGCATCCGCGGACAAAGGCGGGGTCAGCCTGCTCCGGGACGCGCTGCGCCGGCTGCGCCGCAATCCGGTGGCCATCGTCGGGGCGGTCATCGTCGGATTGTTCGTGCTGGTGGCGATCTTCGCCCCGCTGATTGCCCCGCACGATCCGGTCCAACGGTTCCCCGAGCTGACGAGCAAGCTGCGGGTGGACGACATCCCGGGGGCTCAGCCCGGGTTCCCGCTGGGCTCCGACCCGCTGGGCCGGGACTTCGCCTCCCGGCTGATCTACGGCTCCCAGCAGACCCTGCTCGTCGGCGTCCTGGCCACCCTCATCGGACTGGCCCTCGGCGTGCTGTTCGGTGCCCTCGCCGGTGCCCTCGGCGGCTGGGTGGACGTCATCCTCATGCGGATCACCGACGTGATGCTCGCGCTGCCCGGACTGCTGCTGGCGATCACGCTTGTCGCGGTGGCCAGCCGGTCCAGCCAGTGGACGGTGATCTTCGCGGTCGCCATCGTGAACGTGCCGATCTTCGCCCGGCTGCTGCGCGGCTCGATGCTGGCCCAACGGGAGAGTGACCATGTGCTGGCGGCCCGCGCGCTCGGGGTGAAGGAACGCAACATCGTCCTGCGGCACATGCTGCCGAACTCGATGACCGCGGTGATCGTGCAGTCCACGCTCACCTTCGCGGTGGCCATCCTGGACGCCGCGGCGCTGTCCTTCCTGGGGCTCGGCGACCCCGACATCAACCGGGCCGAGTGGGGCCTGATGCTCGGCGTCGACGGCCAGCGTTATTTCGAGGTACGCCCGGAGCTGGCCTATTTCCCGGCGCTGGCGATCATCGTGGTGGCCCTCGGCTTCACCCTGCTCGGTGAGGCGATGCGGGAAGCCATCGACCCGAAGAACCGGCGGTGAGGGCGGATGTACCTGGGAGGACCGCGATGAGCCTGCTCGACGTACGGGACCTGAGCGTGGTGTTCGGCCGGCGGGGTGAGACCCCGTTCGCCGCGGTGAACAAGGTCAGCTTCACGGTGGAACCCGGTCAGACGGTCGGCTTGGTCGGGGAGTCCGGCTGCGGCAAGAGCGTCACCAGCCTGGCGATCATGGGTCTGCTGCCCCGGCGCGGCAACAAGGTCAGCGGTGAGGTGCTGTTCGAGGGCACGGACCTGCTGAAGCTGCGCCCCAATGACATGCGGGACCGGCGGGGCAAGGAGATCGGCATGATCTTCCAGGACCCGCTCTCCTCGCTGAACCCGGTCGTCCCCATCGGGCGGCAGGTGGCCGAGGTGCTGGAACGGCACCAGGGCCGGGACCGCCGGCAGGCGATGCGGGAATCCCGGGAACTGCTCGACGCGGTGGGTATCCCGGACCCGGCCCGCCGGCTGAGCGAGTACCCGCACCAGATCTCCGGTGGCATGCGGCAACGGGCGCTGATCGCCATCGCGCTGGCCTGCAAGCCGCGGCTGCTCATCGCCGACGAGCCCACCACCGCGTTGGACGTGACCATCCAGGCGCAGATCCTCACGCTGCTGAAGGAACTGGTGGACGACACCGGCACCGCACTCATCATGATCACCCACGATCTGGGGGTGGTGGCCGGCCTCTGCGACACCGTCAATGTGCTGTACGGCGGGAAGGTGGTGGAGACGGCGGGACGGCACGAGTTGTTCGCCCAGCCGAGGCACCCGTACACGCACGGGTTGCTCGGTTCGGTCCCTCGGTTGGATTCGGAGCGCGGTGAGCGGCTGAATGCCATCCCCGGCTCGGTGGCAGACAACATTCCCTGGTCCGAAGGGTGTGCGTTCGCGCCCCGCTGCGAGCGGGTGGTCGACGCCTGCGTCGGCGCGGCCCCGCCGCTGGAGCCGACCGCGCGCGGCGGCCGGCTCCGTTGCAACAACCCGGTTCCGCAGGAGGTAGCTGTCGTATGAGCGGACAGGACGGAAACATCCCACGTCCGGCGGAGCCGGCCGACAACGCGGCGACGTCATCCAATCCGGCGGGCGCCGCGCCGGTTCGGGACGCGGACGCTGCGGTGTCGCCCGAGCCGGCGGGCGCCGCGGCGGCTCCGGCGGCCCCGGCGGAGGCCGAGGGAGCGCCGCTGATCGAGCTGCGCGACCTCAAGGTGCACTTCCCGATCAAGAGCGGCCTGCTGTTCGACCGGACCATCGGGTACGTCTACGCGGTCGACGGCGTCTCTCTGTCGATCAGGCGCGGCGAGACGTACGGGTTGGTGGGCGAGTCGGGCTGCGGCAAGTCCACGCTCGGCCGGGGACTGTTGCGGCTGACCGAACCGACCGACGGTCAGATCATCTTCGATGGTGCCGACGTGCGGACGCTGGGCGGCGAGCCGATGCGGCGGCTGCGCCGACGTATGCAGATGATCTTCCAGGACCCGATGTCCAGTCTCGACCCGCGGCAGTCCGTCGAGTCCCTGCTCGTCGAAGGGCTCAAGGCGCACGGCCTGGCGAAGGACAAGGCGTCCGTGGCCAAGCGGCTGCGGGAGACGCTGGCCGCGGTCGGCCTGCCGGCGTCGGCGCTGAGCAGGTATCCGCACGAGTTCTCCGGCGGTCAGCGGCAGCGGATCGGCATCGCCCGGGCGCTGGTGCTCGACCCCGATCTGATCGTGGCCGACGAGCCGGTCTCCGCGCTGGACGTGTCGATCCAGGCGCAGGTACTCAACCTGATGGAGGACCTTCAGGGCGAACTCGGGCTGACGTACCTGATCATCGCGCACGATCTGGCCGTGGTACGGCACATCGCTGACACGGTCGGCGTGATGTACCTGGGTGGACTGGTCGAGGAGGCGACAAGCGAGGATCTCTACCGGCAGCCGCTGCACCCGTACACCCGGGCGCTGATGTCCGCGGTGCCGGTGCCGGACCCGTTGGTGGAGGACCGGCGGGAGCGGATCCTGCTCGCCGGCGACCTGCCGTCGCCCGCCAACCCACCCACCGGCTGTCGGTTCCACACCCGCTGCCCGTGGGCCCAGCCGACCCGCTGCGCCGACGAGCGGCCGGCGCTCCGCGAGGTCACCGGTGGGCACCGGGTGGCCTGCCACTTCGCCGAGGAGATCGAGGACGGGCGGCTGCGGCCGCACGAGGTGCAGGCGGAGGTCGTCCGGCCGTCCGACACCGAGTCTCCCGACGAGCCCGGCGAACTCATTCCCACCCCCTGACGAATCATCGCGCGAGGGTGGATCGCGGATTCCTGAGGCCCCGCCAGGGGCAGTAGCAATCCACGATCCACCCCGAACGGGGCCGGACGCCGGTCAGCCCTCCGGGCGGTGCAGCAGGCCGACCGCGATCGTGTGCACCGCCTCGACACCAGCCGGATCGGCCAGCGGTGCCCGACCGCCGGTCACCGCGTACCATTCCGCGGCGTCCTTGTACTGCACGCGGAGGCTGACCTGGCCGTCGGCGTACTCGGTGCGCAGCGTCAGGTCGCCGGTCACCACGCCTACCTCGTCGGTCATCACTCCACCCGGCCCCGGCACGATGTCGGCGCTCCGGGATACGTCCTTCGATGCCTCGGTCATCAGCAGCGCTCCAACATGTCGGCGAGGGCGGTCTTTTCGGCGCTGGTCACCGTGAGCCGCCAGTGATGTTTGACGGTTACCCAGTCCGTGGCGTACTGGCACCAGTAGTCGCGATTCGGGGGTTGCCACTGGGCTGGATCCTGGTCACCCTTCGACCGGTTGCTGGCCGCCGAGACCGCGAACAGCTGTGGCCGGTCCAGGTCATTCGCGAAGTCGCCGCGCTGCTCGTCGGTCCACTTCGACGCGCCGGACCGCCAGGCGTTGGCAAGCGGCACCATGTGGTCGACGTCGACGTCAGCCGGATCGGTGAAGTCCTTGCCGTCGTACACGCTGGTCCAGCGGCCACCGACCACGTTGCAACCGGACAGGCGTACGTCCGTGCCGTCCCGCTTCAGGACGGTGTCCCGGACGTCGCAGTTCTTCCCGGTGTCGCGCCAGTGCGGGAAGCGGTCCCGGCTGTACCCCCGCATGGATACCGCGCTGGCCACGGTGAGCTGGTCTAGTTGCCGGGCCGCCTCGGCGGCCGCGGCCGGATCGCGGGAGGTGTTGGTCTCCGGCGCCGCGACCTGGGTGCATCCCCCGGCGGCGAACGCGAGGGCCGCGACGAACGCGAAAGATCTGGAAGTGGTACGACGAGTATGCACGTTTCCAGCTTGCGGGTTCCCGCCGCCGGACGCGACATTTGCCGATTGCCTGGCGATCGGCGAGGTGCTGCGGAAGATTGGTTCCATGAGATCGGATTCGCCGCCACTCCGGCTCGGCACCTCGGCCGGGAGGGGTACGTTGCTCGCCGCGATCCTGGCCTCGGGCATGGTGTTCCTGGACGGCACGGTGGTCAACGTCGCACTGCCGCACCTGGGACGCGAGCTGGACGCCACCGTCGGAGGTCTGCAATGGACGGTCAATGGCTACCTGTTGATGCTGGCGGCGTTCGTGCTGCTCGGCGGGGCACTCGGGGACCGGTTCGGGCGGCGCCGGATCTTCCTCATCGGAGTGTTCTGGTTCACCGTCGCGTCGCTGCTCTGCGGCTTCGCGCAGAACACCGAATGGTTGGTGATCGCGAGAGTCCTGCAGGGAGCGGGCGGCGCGCTGCTCACCCCCGGCTCGCTGGCGCTGTTGCAGGGCAGTTTCCATCCGGACGAGCGCGGCCGGGCGATCGGAGCCTGGTCGGGTTTGTCCGGCGTGTCGACCGCCCTCGGACCATTCGTCGGCGGTTGGTTGATAGACGCCCTGTCCTGGCGATGGATCTTCTTCATCAATCTGCCGTTGGCCGCCGGTGTGGTGCTGGCCGCGATCCGTTGGGTGCCGGAGAGCCGGGATCCGTCGGCTGAGCGGGGGGCTGGGGAGGCGGCCGGCGGCCCACGGAATCGCTTCGACGTGACCGGCGCGGTGCTCGGTGCGCTGGCCCTGGCCGGCGTCACGTACGCCCTGATCGATGCCCCGCAGCGCGGCCTGGCGTCCTGGCCGGTGCTCGGTGGATTCCTCGTCGGGGTGCTGGGGACCGCGTTGTTCGTGCTGGTCGAGCGTCGCCGGGCCGATGCGGCGATGCTGCCGCTGCGGTTGTTCGGGAGCCGGCTGTTCTCGGTGCTCAACGTCTACACGGTGACGGTCTACGCGGCATTGAGCGGGCTCACCTTCTTCCTCGCGGTCTATCTGCAGAACGTCGTGGGCTACTCGGCGCTGTGGACGGGGGTGGCCACGTTGCCGCTGACCATCCTGCTGCTGATCGGCTCGGCCCGGGCCGGCGCCCTCGCCGCCAGGATCGGCCCGCGGTTGCCGCTGACCGTGGGGCCGGTGGTGGCCGGAACGGGTTTCCTGCTGCTGCGGGGGGTGGACGCGGACGCGAACTACTGGGTCGACGTGCTGCCCGGTGTCTTCCTCTTCGGCCTCGGCATGACGCTCGTGGTGGCCCCGCTGACCGCCTCGGTCCTGGCCGCCGTGGCCGACCGGTACGCCGGCGTGGCCAGCGGGGTGAACAACGCCGCCTCCCGGGCCGGCGGGCTGCTGGCTATCGCCGCCCTGCCGTTGCTCGTCGGGCTTTCCGGCGCCGGGTACGAGCAACCGGCCGAGCTGACCTCGGCGTACCGCTCGGCGATGCTGTGGTGCGCCGGAATGATGTACGTGAGCGCCGTGCTGGCCCTCGTGCTGGTGCACCGGCCGGCCAAGCAGGGGCCACCGTCGCGGCCCTGTCCTTCGCTGCCGCCCCCGGTGTACCCGGCGCAGGAGCGTGCGGAGGCGGCGCCAGAACACCAAGGTTGAGACCAGGACCGGTGTCGGGATGGCCCCTTCCTGTCCCTTTCTAGGGACAGGAAGGGCCCCGTCCCGTTACCGGGCGCGGTTGACGGCGCTTGTCACGGCCCGGATGGAGGCGGTGACGATGTTGGCGTCCAAGCCGACTCCCCACACCGTCCGGCCGTCCACCTCACACTCGACGTACGCGGCGGCCCGCGCGTCCTCACCGGCGGACATCGCGTGTTCGTGGTAGTCGAGCACGCGTACCCGTACCCCCAGTTCCTGGAGCGCGTTGACGTACGCGTCGATCGGTCCGTTCCCGACCGCGGACAGCGACCGGGGCTGACCGGCGAAGTCGACCTCCGCCCCGATCTCCACCTTGCCGTCGACGGTGGCGGTGGCGTACTCGCGCACCCTCAGCACCGGCGCCGGCTGGTGGTCGACCAGGTAGTTGGTGGCGAAGATCTGCCACATCCGGCCCGGCTCCACCTCGCCGCCGTCCTCGGTGACCTGCTGCACCACGCCGGAGAACTCGATCTGGAGCCGGCGCGGCAGGTCCAGGCTGTGCTCGGTCTGCATGATGTAGGCGACGCCGCCCTTGCCGGACTGCGAGTTGACCCGGATCACGGCCTCGTAGGTGCGGCCCAGGTCGCGGGGGTCGACCGGCAGGTACGGCACGGCCCACGGCTGCCGGTCGACGGGCACCCCGGCGGCGTCCGCGTCGGCGGCCAGCGCCGCGAAGCCCTTCTTGATCGCGTCCTGGTGGGAGCCGGAGAACGCCGTGTAGACCAGGTCGCCCGCGTACGGGTGCCGCTCGTGCACGGGTAGCTGGTTGCAGTACTCCACAGCTCGCTTGACCTCGTCGATGTTCGAGAAGTCGATCTCCGGGTCGATGCCCTGGGAGAACAGGTTCAACCCGAGCGTGACGAGGTCGACGTTGCCGGTCCGTTCGCCGTTGCCGAACAGGCAGCCCTCCACCCGGTCCGCCCCGGCCAGCAGGCCCAGTTCGGCGGCGGCCACCCCGGTGCCCCGGTCGTTGTGCGGGTGCAGGCTGAGCACCACGCTGTCCCGCCGGGGCAGGTTGCGGTGCATCCACTCGATCGAGTCGGCGTACACGTTCGGCATGGCCATCTCGACGGTCGCCGGCAGGTTGATGATCAGCGGTCGGTCCGGTGTCGGGTCGATGACCTCGATCACCGCCGCGCAAACCTCCAGGGCGTAGTCCAGTTCGGTGCCGGTGTACGACTCGGGTGAGTACTCGTAGTAGACCTCGGTGTCCGGGGTGAGGATCTCGGCGTACTTCTGGCACAGCCGGGCGCCCTGGGTGGCGATGTCGGTGATGCCGGCCTTGTCCAGCCCGAACACCACCCGACGCTGGAGGGTGGAGGTGGAGTTGTAGAAGTGCACGATGGCCCGCCGCGCGCCGCGCAGCGACTCGAACGTCCGCTCGATCAGGTGCTCCCGGCACTGGGTCAGCACCTGGATCGTCACGTCATCGGGAATCAGGTCCTGCTCGATGAGCTGGCGGACGAAGTCGAAGTCCGGCTGGCTCGCCGAGGGGAATCCGACCTCGATCTCCTTGTAACCCATCTGCACCAGGAGCTGGAACATCCGGCGCTTGCGCTCGGGTGACATGGGGTCGATGAGGGCCTGGTTGCCGTCGCGCAGGTCGACCGCGCACCACCGAGGTGCGGCCTCGATCCGGCGGGTCGGCCACCGCCGGTCCGGCAGATCGATGCCGAACTGCCGGTGGTACGGCTGGTAGCGCCGGTACGGCATGCTGCTCGGCCGCTGCCGCGCGATCGGGTCGGCTGCCGGTTCATCGAATGCGGCGGGTTCGGTGGTGATCGATTCGGTCGTACCGGTGGTGCTGGTGGCCATGGCGAAGGCTCCCGGAGGTCATGTGACGTCAGCGTCGGGTGCGGATCGGCGACGGTGCCGAGGTGCGATGCGGATCTCGCTCAGCGGTCCGGCGGCGCCGCGTCGTGGCGCGTGGGCCGGATCGGCTTGCGGTGCGGGTCTGTGCAGGACGGCGCGTGTCAACTCCGCGACGGGGTGCCGGCCGGATTGGCCCCGTCGCGGCAGCGAAGGAGAAGCGCCTGCCACATGACAGAGATCACCCTACGTGATCGTTCCGAGGTCGGTAAGGAACGTCCGGATTATGGGACGGGCGTCACCGTGGTGATCGGGGCGGTCGGTGCCGAGCCGATCCGTGGGCGGCGCACCGCCCACCCGACCGCGGGACGGGCCGCCATCGCGACTGCCAGGAAGAGAACCACCATCGGCAGCCAGCCCCAGCCGCCGGTGCCCACCGTGAGGGCGGTGAGCGCGACCGGCCCGGCAAGTTGTTGCAGTTGGCGACCGAGGCGGAAGACGCCGAGGTATTCGCCCCGCCGGTCGTCCGGCGGCAGCGTGGCGGCGAGGCCCCAGTCGCCGGCGGACTGGACGAGTTCGGCGAGCGTCAGCACGACCGCGCCGGCGAGCAGAATGGCGATCGTGACGGGACCGGTGGTGAGCGTGGAGATCGGAAGGATCAGGCACGCGAAGGCGAGGAGCAGCCCGCCCCGGCGCAGTGCCCGCCCGGCGCCCGGCGCTGTCTCGGCGCCCCTGCTGGCCCGGACCTGGAGCAGGACGGCGAGCGCGGTGTTGAGCAGGAGGATCAGCGCGACCACGGGGGCGGGCGCGTCGGTGCGGTCGAGGATCCAGAGCGGAAGCACGACGAGCATGAGGGTGTGGTGCGCGCCGAGGATCCCGGACACCAGTGTGACCAGGAGGAATGGCCGGTCGGCGAGGGCGGCGTGCCGGCGGCGGCGGGGTTCGGCGGCGGCGGTCGGCGGCTCGGCCGCTGGAGCCTGCCGGGCCACCCTGGGCAGCCGGCGGACGAACACCGCCGTCACGATCGGCATCGCGGCGGCAAACACAATCATCACCTGGAAGCCCGTCGCGGTGCCCACGGCCAGCGCCAGCCCGCTGATTCCCGCTCCGACGGCGAACCCGAGGTTGAGGGCGGTCCGTTGGTAGGCCAGCGCGCGGACCCGGTCCTCGGATGGGAGCACGGCGATGGAGTAGACCGAGCGCGCCACGTCGGTGCCCGCCGCGGCCACGGCGAGTCCGGTCACCACGACGAGGAAGCCGACAAAGCCCTCGACGAAGGGATAGGCCGCGAACAGAGCGGCCTCGACAAGCAGCGACACCAGCCAGACCTTCTGCGCGCCGAATCGGTCGATCACCGTCCCGAGCGGGACCGAAACCAGCATCGACACACCGGCGGCGGCAGACAACCCCAGACCCACCTGGGTGGGATCGAGCCCCAGCACCTTGGTGAAGAACACCGCGCTGCCAGCCTGGAACACGCCGAAACCCACCGCGTACGCCATTGCCTGCGCGGCCAGGGACCGGATGAGCCCGCGTGGCGGGACAAGCTGACGGAGGGCGACGGCCAGGGAGGTGCGCATGGGACCCAGCGAAACGGCGGCGCGGCGGCCGGAGCAATACTTTTGGTCTGGGCCGAAGCCTCGCGGAGGTGGGGGATGTCGCAGTTGCGGTTCGGGGTGACCGACGTCGCCAAGCTGCGGTTCGCCGTCTCGCCGCTGTGGGAGACGGTGTCCAGCATGTGGGTGGTGGACGATCCGGTGCGCAACGCGGTACATCTGCCCTGGATCGACCGGGCCCGCCGGGCCCTGCGGCGGCCGGAGGTGGCGGTGCGTGTCGCGCCGCTGCGGGAGCTGACCCGCCGGGGAGCCTGGCCGCCGGACTTCCTCACCCCGCCGTCCCCGAGCCCGGCCGCCACCCTCGCCGACCAGCTCACCCAACTCGTCGACACACCCGCGGTGGTGGTGGTCCGGGACACCATGGCGACCGCCCGTATCCTGCCGCTCGGCCCGTTCGGGCAGCGGCTCGTGGACGATCCCGGCACCGCCCTGCCGCACCTGGCCAGCGCGGTGCGGACCTGGTACGACGAGGTCATCGCCGAGGACTGGGCACGGATGCGGACCTTGCTCGAGGCGGACATCGCCTACCGCGCCGGTCTGCTCGCCGAGGCCGGTGTCGGCGGGTTCCTTCCGCACCTGCACCCGACGGTCCGCTGGATCGGTGACCGGGTGATCGTCGACGACCCCTGGGAGATCGACATCGATCTGGCGGGCCGGGGTCTGGCGTTGCACCCGGGTGTCTTCGTCGGCCGGCGGGTGCTGTGGCCGATGCTCGCTGACTCGACACCCACCGGCTTTTATCCGGTACGCGCCGTCGGCACGCTGTGGGAGCGGTCCGTACCGGCGGATGGTGACGCGCTGTCCCGGGTGCTGGGGACCAGCCGGGCGACCCTGCTCGGTCTGGTCCGTACTCCGGCCACCACGTCCGATCTGGCCCGCCGGACCGGCCTGTCCATCGGCTCGGTGTCCCAGCATCTCGGCGCGTTGCTCGGGGCGGGCCTGGTGAGCCGGAGCCGGCGGGGGCAACGGGTCTACTACCGGGGCACCGAGGCGGCCGACGTTCTGCTCCGGTCCAGCGGCGCGGCCGACTGATCTGACGGTCAGTCGGCAAGCGGCGCGGTCGTCGAGGCGGCGGGCGCGCCGACCGGCAGCGGCTCGCCGAGGACCACTGGACCGGGCAACTCGATGGTGGCGGGTCCGGCGGTCGGCGGGCCGGCCAGCCGCAGCGTCCCGAGGTCGAGCCGGGCGCCGGTCAGGGTGCCGTCCGGGTGGTAGCAGTACCTCCCCACGGCCAGCGGCGCGGCCAACGAGGCGGACGTCGAGCCGACCGCGAAGCAGTCGCCGTCGACCCCGGGCGGCGGCTGGCCGACCGACACCGCCAGTGGAGCCCGCCGGTCGAGGAGCGTCGTCTGCCAGTCGGTGAAGACGTGATGCACCTCGGGATCGGCTTCGGTGGGCAGCGTTCCGTCCGGGTCGGCGGGTCGGACGCAGGTTGGCTGTTCCGTGGTCGAGAACAGCGTGCACTGGAATGTCACGGCGCCGGTTCGGATGATCGCCACGTCGACGGTCCCGTCGAGTGCGCCGCCGGGGATGTCGACCCGCCAGCCGCCATCGGTCGCCTCGGCCACCGTCACCACCCGGTCCGGGCGGCCGGCGGCCGACCAGACGTACGACGCGGTCAGCCGCTGGTCGGCCGCGGCGGCTACGCGGGCCGCGAGTTGATCGCGAGCTACCTGGGCCGGCGAATCGACGGCTGCCCGCGGGCCAGCCGGTGGCTGCGCCGGCGCCGGCGCCGCGGCGCAGCCGGCACCGACCGCGAGCATGCTCACCGCGATCGCGCCGGCTGCCGCGGCGCGGCGGTTGGCAGCCACGAACAGGATGGTCATCCCCATCAAGCCATTCTCGGGATGAAAGCGGCAAATATCCCGTTTGCCGGCGCGGACACGCCGTCCCGGATGACAGGGACGCCGGATGGTGGGATCGCCTGTCCCGCCTCGCGGCCACGGCCGGTACCCTGAAATGGTCTCGCACGGCGCCGCCGGCCCTTTCCACACCGGCGGCGCTGGCACGTTCGGCCGTCGGAGGGAGTTGGACCGTCGTGGCACTGGTGGTGCAGAAGTACGGCGGTTCCTCCGTCGCCAACGCCGAACGGATCAAGCGGGTGGCCGAACGGATCGTCTCCGCGCGCAAGGCCGGCGATGACGTCGTGGTGGTGGTCTCCGCCATGGGTGACTCCACCGACGAACTGCTCGACCTGGCCAACCAGGTCAGTCCGCTGCCGCCGGGCCGGGAGCTGGACATGCTGCTGACCGCGGGTGAGCGCATCTCGATGGCCCTGCTGGCGATGGCGATACACAACCTGGGGTACGAGGCCCGGTCCTACACCGGCTCGCAGGCCGGCGTGCTTACCACCTCGACCCACGGCAAGGCCCGGATCATCGACGTGACGCCGGGCCGGTTGCGCAGTGCCCTGAACGAGGGGGCGATCGCCATCGTCGCCGGCTTCCAGGGTGTCTCGCAGGACACCAAGGACATCACGACCCTCGGTCGCGGTGGCTCGGACACCACCGCGGTGGCGCTGGCCGCCGCTCTGGAGGCCGACGTCTGTGAGATCTACACCGACGTCGACGGCGTCTTCACCGCCGATCCGCGGATCGTGCCGGACGCCCGCCAGATCCAACAGATCACCTACGAGGAGATGCTGGAACTCGCGGCCTGTGGAGCCAAGGTGCTGATGCTGCGGTGCGTCGAGTACGCCCGCCGCTTCGGCATGCCGATCCACGTCCGCTCGTCGTACTCGACCAACACCGGCACCGTGGTCGCCGGTTCGATGGAGGACCTTCCCGTGGAGCAAGCACTCATCACCGGGGTCGCGCACGACCGCAGCGAGGCCAAGATCACGATCGTCGCCGTGCCGGACGAGCCGGGGGCAGCGGCCCGGATCTTCGAGACCGTGGCCGCCGCCGAGATCAACCTCGACATGATCGTGCAGAACGTCTCCACCGAGGGAACCGGCCGCACCGACATCTCGTTCACCCTGCCCAAGGACGACGGCCCGACCGCGATGGCGGCGCTCAGCAAGATCCAGGAGACCACCAAGTTCAAGGGCCTGCTGTACGACGACCACGTCGGCAAGGTGTCCCTCATCGGCGCCGGCATGCGGTCGCATCCGGGGGTGGCCGCCGGCTTCTTCGCCGCGCTCGGGGAGGCCGGGGTGAACATCGAGATGATCTCCACGTCCGAGATCCGGGTCTCCGTGGTGTGTCGCGACACCGATCTCGACGCCGCTGTCCGCGCCATCCACGCCGCGTTCGACCTCGGCGGTAACGAGGAGGCCGTCGTCTACGCCGGGACCGGGCGGTAACCGATGACCACGTTGCCCACCCTGGCGGTGGTCGGCGCCACCGGCGCCGTTGGCACGGTCATGTGTGACCTGCTCTCCGCGCGCAAGAACGTCTGGGGCGAGATCCGGCTGATCGCCTCGGCCCGGTCCGCGGGCCGCACGATCCGGTGTCGAGGCGAGGACCTGATCGTCCAGGAACTGTCCGCCGACGCCTTCGACGGCGTCGACGTGGCGATGTTCGACGTGCCGGACGAGGTCTCCCTGGAGTGGGCGCCGGTGTCCGTCGCCCGAGGCGCGGTGGCGGTGGACAACTCCGGTGCGTTCCGGATGGACCGCGATGTGCCGCTGGTGGTGCCGGAGATCAATCCGGAACAGGTCCGCAAGCGACCCAAGGGAATCATCGCCAACGCCAACTGCACCACGCTCGCGATGATCGTGGCGATCGCCCCGCTGCACCGCGAGTACGGGCTGCGGGAGTTGGTGCTCGCCTCGTACCAGGCGGTGTCCGGGGCCGGCCAGGCCGGCGTGGACGTCCTGCACGATCAGCTCGCGAAGATCGCCGGCGACCGGGTTCTCGGATCCCGCCCAGGCAACGTACGCCAGGCGGTCGGCGACGATCTAGGGCCCTTCCCGGCGCCGTTGGCCCTCAACGTGGTGCCGTGGGCCGGATCGCTGCGCGACAGCGGGTGGTCCTCCGAGGAACTCAAGCTCCGCAACGAGTCCCGCAAGATCCTGGGACTGCCGGACCTGAAGGTCTCCGCCACCTGCGTCCGGGTGCCCGTGGTCACCGGACACTCGGTCGCCATCCATGCCGTCTTCGGGTCGGAGGTGGACGCCGAGGGCGCCCGCGAGGCACTCCGCAACGCCCCCGGTGTGATCCTCGTGGACGATCCGGCGGCGGGCGAGTTCCCGATGCCGATCGACGCGGTGGGCACCGACCCGTCCTGGGTGGGCCGGATCCGTCGCTCGATCGATGACCCGCGCGCCCTCGACCTCTTCGTCACCGGCGACAACCTGCGCAAGGGCGCGGCTCTCAACACGGCCCAGATCGCCGAGTTGCTCGCCGCCGAACTGCGCCGCTGAGGAGCCCGTACCGCCGAGGTGCCGAACCGACGACGAGCGTGCCCGGCGGACGGGTGCCCGCGCGCGGACCGCGTCGTCGAGCGGGCTCAGGGTCAGGCCGCCGCGAGCCGGACCCCGTTGCGGCCCCGCCGCTTGACGTCGTACAAGGCGACGTCCGCGCGTCGCAGGGTCGCCTCCGGTGGCTCCCGGTGCCGCTGGACGGCAACTCCGACGCTGATCGTGTGATCCACCCTGCGGGCGGCCTCGGCCAACCGCTCGGCGATGCCGACCGCCTCCTCCGGACTTCGCACCTCGATCACTGCCACGAACTCGTCCCCGCCGATCCGGTACAGCTCGTCGCCGTGCCGCAGCGCCCCCTCGATGGCCCGGGCCAGGTCGACGAGCACCCGGTCCCCAACCTGATGGCCGTACGTGTCGTTCACGTTCTTGAAGCCGTCGACGTCGATGGCGAGCAGCGCGGTGCGGCCCGGGACGCTGTCGGCGAGGCGCTCCCCGAACGGACCGTGGTGACGCAGCCCGGTCAACGGGTCCGAGCTGGCCTGCTCGCGAAGCCGCGCCAGGCCACGCAACCGGTCCAGACACGCCCACGCCTGGGCGGCGAGCAGCTCCATGAGGTTGACCGTGGTCGGATCGGGCTGCCGCACCTGGTCGTCGGCGACCAGCAACACCCCGCCGGTGTCCGGCGGACCGACCGGAACGGCGATCAGCGTGCCGACACCGGTGGCGATGAGCACGGCGGCGTCGGCGGTCGCCGGCAGGTACGGCTCACCCAACGTGTACGCGGTGCCGTAACGGTGGGTGCGGGCGATGAGCCGGTCGACTGCCTCGGTGCCGGCGCCGGCCAGTGCCGCCCGGATCCGCGTCTCCAGATCACCCACGGGCGCCACGGGATCCACAAGTCGAGGGCCGTCCGGCCCGGCGAGCGCCAGCACCGCCGCCGGCAGCCCGGACACGTCCCGCGCGGCATCCATCGCCACGCTCAGCAGTTTCCACTCGGCGGCGGCCGTCGTCATCGCCGCGACGTGTCGGAGCAGCTTCTCGCTCCTGCTCTCGGCGGGCGGCCCACCCAACTCGTCCATCCGGGCACCGAGCTTGACGGCGACGGCCTCGGCGACGCGGGTCCAGGGTCCCAGCTCGACCGGTTCGGTCCACTCCAGGTCGAGCACGCCGACGGGCTGACCGGCCGGATCGCGGACCGGTACGCACACCTCGGCCGTGACGTCCGGCCGCAGGGGAACGTAGTCGGGGTCGTCCGCCACGTCCGCGACCACGGCTGGTCGACCGGTGGACCAGACCCGTCCGGTGATTCCGATCCCCGCCGGTACGCAGGCGTTCGTCTGCCACGAGCCGGTGGCCGCGACGCACCGGAGCCGGTCGTGTACGCGGAGCAGGACCGAGGCCCGGGCCGGTGGCCCGGGAGGCCAGCCGGCCTGGCGGCCGACCAGTGTGGTGACCGCCGACCGGCAGGCGTCGACGGCCGTGGGCGCCGACGCCAGCGCCGCCGATACATCGGCGAACAGTTGTTCATGGTCGAGGAGCAACGGATCCTTCCCACAGGGGCTGGGGCAGGGGAAGTCTCCCAGGTCAGCACCCAGAAGGCTGAGTCCAAGGTTAGTCTCGTCGACGGGAACTAATGGATCTTGTGAGGCGATATGTCCGTTGCGCCGGGGTAGTGCTGCGCGCGGGGGTCGCCGATGTGACCCCCGTTACGGTCCGCCCGTTGGGACCAGGGCGACTCGCGGGTGCGATAGTGATCCACCCGGCCACCTGCCGGTACGCCCCCGGGTGGGCTGGCCATCGTCCGCGACGGCGGGTCGACCCCGGGTCGGGCCGTGGACTTCCTCAGCCGGCGCCTGGGCCGGGGATCAGGGCTTCAGATAAATCGCCGTGTCCCACACGCCGCAGGACGTCCAGACCGTACGCCAACCACCAATGATCGAAAGCACCTCGGCCCACGCGGGGGTTGCCGGCCCATCCGCCGGGCCGCGCGAGAAGGGTGACCTGGTCTGTGACGGCAGGAACCAGTTGACGTTGTCGATTACCAGCAACCCGCCGGGGGCGAGTTTCGGCAACGCGTACCGGGCGCAATGATCTCGATAGGCGCCGTCGACGAGCACGAGGTTCAGGCTGGCGTCGGGAAGTTCCAGTACGGACCGGGCGTACTCGCTGTCGCCTCCCCTGTCCTCGGGCAGATCCCGCGGCGCGAAACGGTAGTCGACATTGTCCAGGGACAGTTCCTTGAGTTGTCGGGAGACCCGTTCGTGCCAACCCGCGTCGTCCTCGACGCTGACCAGGTGGCCGATCCGCCGGGCGAGCCATACCGTGCTGCGACCGGAGCCGAACTCCAGGCCGCGGTCGTCAGGCAACAACATCCGGTCGAGGAACTCGACGGCTCGGGGCGTGAGCCAGGGTGCGGCCGGGTCGAGGCGCTGGAACCTGGCGATGGCGATGCGGTCGACAACGTACCGCGGCGTCCAATGACGGAACGAGCGCATCGTCGGCCTCCATGCCCCGGGCTGCCACCCGACGGACGCCCAACGCGGATGTTGGGCATACATCGTTCAACGAGCCAGCCCGCCACCGGTCTCGCCCCGCCTGCCGGTCGCGACGCCCGGCCCGGGTCTCGCCCGCCCGCCGGTCGCTACGCCCGGGCCGGCTCCGGCTCGAGAACCGGCGCCGCCGGCCGGCCATCCTGTGCCGCGGACAGCAGCCGACGCAACGACAACGCGATGAGTGAGGCCACCAGGCAGCCGCCGGTCACCAGGCAGACCCAGATCAGCCCGCCGCCGGCGCCGATCAACGGGCCCGCGGTGACCGGCCCGACGACACCGCTGATCCCGAAGATCATGGAACCCATCGCGTTGTACCGGCCGCGCAGTTCGTCGGTGGCCAGCGCGTTGGTGATGGCGGGCATCATCGGCGACAGCATGGTCTCGCCGAACCCGAAGATCGCCGAGCAGGCCACCACGCAGACCGCCGCGACGATCGCGTTGGTGCCGCTGACCAGGCCGCCGGCCCCGAGCACCAACCAGGCCGCGGCGAAGACCGCACCCACCACGGCGAGTGCTCCGGAGCGGCTGCGCCCTTCGAGGCGGCGGATCACGACAAGTTGGGCCAGCACGATCATGATCGTGTTAGCCGTGAGGGCGAAGGCCACCACCCGTGGGGTCACCTCCACAACCCGGACGGCGTACGCCGCGAAACCGACCTCGATCTGGGCGTAGCCACAGGTGGTAAGCACCAGGCCAAAGATGATCAACCGCCGGAACGGGCGGTCGCGCAGCACGGTGAGGTAGCCGCCGGCCGGCCGCGTGGCGCCGGTGTCCGCCGGCGCCGCGGCTAGCCGGTGACCGACCGCTGGCAACGACAGCAGGATCACCGCGGGGGCCAGGTAGGTGAGCGCGTCGATGAGATAGACGACCTGGAAGGTGCCCGGTCGGGCGGTGTCGACGATCAACCCGGAGATCAGGCCGCCGATGCCGATACCCAGGTTCAGCAGCGCGAACTGGAGGCCGAAGACCCGCTGCCGCTCGCCGCTGTCGGTCAACGAGGCGAGGATGGTCGCCTGGCCCGACCAGATCGCCGAACCGCCGACGGCGATCACGGTGGCCACCCCGAACGCCTCGGCGGCGGAGTCGACGAGGGCGAGCGAGCCGGTCCCCACGGCCTCGATGACCAGCGCCGGCACCACGACCCGGCGGGCGCCGAAGCGGTCGATCAGAGTGCCGCCGATCGGCGAGAGCGCGAGGGTGACGGCGCCATACCACCCGATCGCCAGGCCGGCCTGGGCATCACTGAGCCCGCGGACATCCGTCAGGTAGATGAACAGAAACGGCAGCGTGAGGCCACGTCCCACCGCCGACAGCAGGGTGCCGACGAGGATCCGGCGGGCCTCCGGGCGGCTGGGCAGGGCTTGGCGAAGCATGACCCCGATTCTGCTGACCGGGTATGACAGGCCGCGAACGAATTTAGCGGTCGCGCGGCTCTCGCGGAGGCCGCTCAGCCGTCCCGGCGCAGCCGGCCGAGTTCGGTGCCAGCGACGTCGCACAGGACCAAGACCTCGCCGTCCAGACCGGCCCGGTGCGCGCCGGAGAGCCAGTCAGCCACCGGCACGTTCGCGCAGCCGATGAGCGTGCTCGCTCCGGTGACGGCCAGCAGCGCGCCCGCCGGACCGGACGTCCACCGGCCGCCCTGCCCGTTGCACCCGTCCGAGCCGCGCCACGCGCCGTCCGCCAGCAGTTCCACGTACGCCTGCTGGACCTTGACCGCCGGACCGCTCGCGGGGACCCAGCGGCCGATCATGGCATCCCGGCCGGCCGGGGTGAGGCCGGCGGGTAGCGGCGCGGCCGGGCGGAACGCCTGCCGCACCTCGTCGGTGAGCGTCGGCGGGGCCGCCTCGGCCGGGTCCACACCCGGGGGCGGGCTGGGCCGAGCGCCCGGGCTCAGCCGGGCCACCGCCTGGCCCTGCGGGTCGAGCAACACCGCCCCGTCTCCGGTCACCTCGAAGCCGGCGGCGTTCACCAACCACGCGGGCAGACTGTCCGCCGACGCGCAGGAACGACGGGTGGTGTCGGCCGGGACGTGCGCGTAGACGTAGCCGACGAACAACCCGCCGGTGTCGGCCCGCCAGGTACCCGAGTGGACGCCGCAGTCATCGAAGATCGACAGCTGATCTGGGGCGAGCCGCAGCACCGTCCCGGTGCCGGTCACGCTCCACGAACCCACCAACGCGGCCGGGTCCTGCGTGGGTGGAACGGTCCCGCCCGGGCCGGAGTCACCGGAGTCTGGCGCTCCGGGTTGCGAGTCGGGTTGTGCGCAGGCCGCGACGAGCAGGCCGACGGCCAGCAGGCTGGCCACGATTCCGGTACGACCGGTCAGCAGGCTGGCCACGATTCCGGTACGACGCATGGTCCCTCGCTCGGCTCGATTCCGTTCCGTCCTTGGACGCTCCACGCCGTCCATCCGGTTCCCGCTATCTGTACCGGCGTACGGGTGTCCATTTCGTACGGACGAAGGCAGGATCGTCGCCATGAGTGCTGCGGATCTTGTCAACGTGTGGCGTCGTGCCGTCAAGGGCGACGCGAAATCCTGGGTGCTGTTCGCGCACGGCACCTGCGTGCTGCTGCCCGATCCGAGCCCGGACGCCGACCTGGCGGCCCAGGCGATCGGGATACTCCGGGAGTACGGGCCGGTGCGGCCCGACGGCCCGGCCGGTGACTTCGGCGTTCTGCCCCTCGATCCGGGGCCCGGCTGGATCGTGTGGGGTCCGCACGGCGAGGTGCTGACGTACGTCGGGCCAGACGAGGTGGAGGACGACAGCGATCTCGCGGTGGGCAGGTGGGGACAGAGCAAGCGCGACTGGGACGGGCACGAACTCGAGGTCATCCACGTCGAGGACCGGCGCGTCGCCTGAGCGTCCAGCATCGATGGCAGGGAGGGCCCGGCGACGTGCCGGGCCCTCCCGTCGTTGCGCCGATCCGCCACTGTGGACCAGGGGGTGCGTCAGCGGTCCAGGGTGCCGGCCGGGGCCATCACCCGCAACGCGTTGGGATCCAGGCCGATCCGGAGCGGGGTCCGGCCACACAATTCGCCGTCGACCTCGACCCGCGCCGGTCGGTCGGTTTCCAGCGAGAGTCCGCCGACGGCCAGGAAGGGTTCGTCGCCGACGCTGCGGCGGTGGCCGGTCGCCGCGTTGCGCGCCGTGTCGCGCAGCAGGCCGCGCCGGGTCGGGCCACCCACCGGGTACGCCACCAGCAGCCGATCGTCGGCGTCGGTGTCCGCCGTGATCGGCCGACCGGCGTGGAAACCGCCGTTGGCGACGTACACCTGGTGCGTGCGGAACTCGTGCGCCGCGCCGTCCGCCCGGACGGTGACCCGCAGCGGGCGGTGCCGGACGAGTAGCGCCAGGGCGGTCAACGGGTACGCGAGCCGGCCGCTGATCCGCTTGAGCCGCCGTGGTGTCTTGAGCATGATGTCAGCGGAGAGGCCGACGCCGACGTGATTCGCGAACCGGACGTCACCGGCGAGACCGAGGTCGACGTCGATCACCGTACCGGTGGCCAGCACACCCACCGCGCCGTCCAGGTCCAGCGGGACGCCGACGGTCCGCGCGAAGTTGTTTGTGGTGCCCAGCGGGAGCAGGCCGAGTGCCATGTCCCGGTGGGCGAGTACCCGGGCGGCAGCGCTGAGCGTGCCGTCACCGCCACCCGCGACGAGCAGGTCCGGGCCGAGGTCCACGGCCGCCGCCAGCGCCGCCTCCAGTTGCCCCGGGCGGTCCACCGGGTACGTACCCAGCAACTCGAAGCCGGCCGCGGTGATGCGGGCGAGAGCGGCATGGTGATGGGCCCGGCCGCGGCGTGAGTGGGCGTTGACGACGAGAGCGGCGCGCCGGTCCTGCCGGATGGCCGCAGCCAACTCCTGCTTCGTCCGCATGAGCCCAAACCATAGCGGAGCCGTCACTCCGGATCGGCCGCCGCACCCTCGAGCAGGTGCTGCTGGACGGCCGATGAACACAGATCTTGGACAGTTTCCGTTCTATCTGGACGGAAACTGTCCAAGATCCGCTGGTGACCAGCGGCCGCCGTGATTCGCGCCGGAAGCACTCACCTACTCGGCTCGCGCTCCGGACAGCCGGCGTACGACCAGGTGGCGGCCAAGTCCTGGCTCGTCACGACAAGCGTTCCTGAGAGGCAAACGATCTCGTGTTGACACCCGTGTTCGTGTGGCAGCACTTCGTCCAGCATCACGGAATGGAATTGGGCCACGTCCATCCCTTGGTCAGCGGGCTCAATCGTCAGGCTCTGCACGCCGCTGTAGCGGATCGTCAGGTCTTCCTCGTGCTTCCAACAGTTGTGCCGTAAGTGCAGCTCAAGCCAACGGCTCCCGCCCGTCTCACCTGACGTCAGTTGCTCGGGCTTAAGGTCCTTGACGCACCGCTGACCAAAGAAGTCGTAGTGGCTGGAGTCCGTGGCGAATCTGCGCGCGCCCTCGGGCAACGACTCGGCGAAGCGCGGCAACTGTCGCAAGTACGCCGTCGGATCCAAGGCCATGCCGGTATTCGTCCGCTCCACGCTGACATATCTCACTCCTGCGCCTCCTTCTCGCATCCGGCCGATGGCGTGCTCGTCAGGTCGGTAACCGCACGAGGTGACCTGGCCCCTATCACTAAGGGCGCCGGACCCCTCCGGGTGCCGGTGCGGGGACGCAACGCCGGCAGCCTTCGTCCCGGGACGGCTGGAACCGGGCTCCCCGGTGCTCACCCTTGACCGGGTGCTGCGGGAGGCGGGGCGAGCCGCCAAGATCTTCTCCGAGGATTCTCCCGAACGGTGTCCCGGACGCGATTCAGGGCCGGTCTCCCTAGCTGGGAAACTGGCCCTGAGCTGCTCTACCTGGTCGGGGTGGCCGGATTCGAACCGACGACCTCTTCGTCCCGAACGAAGCGCGCTACCAAGCTGCGCCACACCCCGAGGCGTGCCGAGCAATAGTAGCCCACCGCCTGCGGTGGTCAAACCGGGTACCCCGGCGCGCCGGGCCGGCCGGCGCTCCGCTTCCGGTGCGTACCGGGGAGGCGGCGGGCCGGCGCCGGCCCGGTCAGCGTGGGATCAGGGTGAGCAGCGTGGCCTCCGGGGGGCAGGCGAAGCGGACCGGCGCCGTCGGGTGGGTGCCAAGCCCGGCGGAGACGTGCAGCCAGGCATCGGAGCCCGGCCACCGGTGCAGCCCTCGCGCCATCGAGCGAGGCAGGTCACAGTTGGTGGTCAACGCGCCGTAGAACGGTACGCAGACCTGGCCACCGTGGGTGTGCCCGGCCAGCAGCAGGCCGAAGCCGTCGGTGGCCATCGCGTCGAGCACCCGCGACTCGGGCGAATGGGTCACTCCGATGCTCAACTCGGCCTCGGCTGACACCGGCCCGGACACGAGTTCGTACTCGTCTCGATCAATATGTGGATCGTCCACCCCGACCAGTTCGACAAGCCGTCCACCCGCCTTGATCGAGGTACGGGCGTTGTTCAGATCAGCCCAGCCGGCGCCGGTCAGCACGTCCCGCAGGTCCTCGTACGGCAGGTCGGCACCGCTGACGTAATCCCGCTCGGGCAGCAGGTAACCGAGCGGGTTCTTCCACACCGGCCCGGTGTAGTCGTTCGAGCCGAAGACGAACGCCCCCGGCAGGTCGAGCAGTGGGTGCAGGGCTCGCAGCACGCCGGGGACCGAACCGGGATCGGCCATGTTGTCGCCGGTCACCACGACCAGGTCCGGGTCGGTGGCCGCGAGTGAGGCCACCCACGCCTGCTTGCGTCGCTGGTCGGGCATCATGTGCAGGTCCGACAGGTGCAGGATGCGCAGCGGTTCGCCGTCCGCGCCGAGCACCGGAACGTCGTACCGCCGCAGGGTGAACATGTTCCGTTCGATAAGTGCCGCGTAACCGAGGGTGGCGGCGCCGGCCACCGCCAGGCCGGCGGTCAGCCGCGATAAGGTGCGCTTTCCCATGCCGCCCAGAGTAGTTTGACCATCCATGAGCGCGTTGAAGGACCGGTTGACCGCGGACATGCGTACCGCCTTGAAGAGCCGTGACGAGGTCACCACCTCGACCCTGCGGATGGCCCTCGCGGCGGTGGGCAACGCCGAGGTCGCCGGGGCCGAGAAGCGGGAACTGACCGATGACGAGGTGCTGGCGGTGCTGACCAGGGAGGCGAAGAAGCGGCGCGAGGCGGCGACCGCGTTCGCCGACGCCGGGCGCTCCGAGCAGGCCGCCAAGGAGCGCGCCGAGGGCGAGGTGCTGGACCGTTACCTGCCACGACAGCTCGGTGACGCGGAGCTGGCAGACGTGGTCGCCGGGGCGTTGTCCGCGGGCGGCTTCACCGGCCGTGGCCAGCTGGGCCCGGCGATGAAGGCGGCTCAGGCCGCGGTGGCCGGACGGGCCGAGGGTGGCCGGGTCGCCGCCGAGGTACGTCGTCAGCTCGGCGGCTGAGCACGCTGGGCGCGGCGGGCGGCGCGTGGCGGCAGCGGGGCGCCGGCCCCGATGGGTAACCCGCCACCCGCCACCCGAGGAACGCGGCAGCGCGTCTGCCGGAGTCGCGAACGCGGGGAGGGGCCCGCACCGACGGTCACCGTCGGTGCGGGCCCCTCCCCGCGGTTCAGCGGCCGGGTGGTCGCCCGTTGCCGTTTCCGTTACCCGGACCGGTGCCGGGCTGTCCGCCCGAGTTGCCCGGCGGCGTGCCGCCGCTGCCGTTGCTGACCTCGATCACCACGAGGCTGCCCTTGGCGGTCCGGCCGTCCGGCGAGGTGCCGGCGGCCGATCCGGCCGGGCAGCTCGACGGCACCCGCTTGTTGTCCACCTCGACCTCGAAGCCGGCGTCCTTGAGTTCCGAGCGGGCCGAGTTCACCGACTGGCACTTGACGTTCGGGATCGACCTCTCGTCACCCTGCACGGTCTTGCTGCCCGGCGGGGTGAAGTCGATTGCGGGTTTGCCCTTCATCGCGTCCCGCAGCGTGTTGTAGACGGCCGGGTTCACGCCGCCGTTGACGTCGTGACCCATCTTGATCCGGTCCTGCTGCGGCCAGTCCGGGTCGGCCAGGATGCCGGCGAAGGCGTACTGCTTGGTCATCGCCACCAGTGACGCGGTCTTGTCGCCGTCGGTGGTGCCGCTCT
The DNA here is from genome assembly GCF_042666615.1 of Plantactinospora sp. GCM10030261. Lineage (NCBI taxonomy): Bacteria > Bacillati > Actinomycetota > Actinomycetes > Micromonosporales > Micromonosporaceae > Plantactinospora > Plantactinospora sp. GCM10030261. The sequence goes on along the minus strand of NZ_JBHTDD010000039.1, from coordinate 24,151 downwards.
TGCCGGCGACCGGCTTACCAACGACACCGCGGACATTGCCGGCCGTCGCGGTCTTGCACTTGGTGGTGCTGGAGCGGTCGCCCAGCGGACAGCGGGCCGCGTCCACGGCCGCCCGCGCCACCTCCACCTTGACCGCCTGCTTGCACCGCGTGTTGGCCACGTCGAGCTTGTTGCCCTCCTGGTCGATGATCTCCTGCACCGGGATGGGTTCGCAGTACTTGCCGTCGGCGGCCAGCGTGGCGTACGCGTTGGCCAGGTCGAGTGGGGTGGTGGACGAGACGCCGAGGGTGAACGCGCCCCACGTCTCGGCGTTGGCCGCGAGCCAGGCGTCCGAGTTCTGCTGGGCCGGCGAGCCGGCGAACTTGATGCCCAGCCGCTTCGCCACCTCGACCGCCTTCTCGGCACCGACCCGCTCCTCCAGCGCCACCCAGTAGGTGTTCACCGAGTGGCCGAAGGCGGACCACATGTTGTGCGTGCCGGCCATCGACGGGTTGTCGTTGGTGGGGCAGTAGAAGTGGGTTCCCTTACAGGCCGCGGGGCTGCTGCTGCTGATGACGTACTTGGAGCGGTACTGGTTCGGCGCGTTCATCGTGTGGTTGAGCGAGTAGCCCTTCTCCAGTGCCGCGACCAGAGTGAAGATCTTGAACGTCGAACCAGCCTGGTAGCCGGCGATGTCGCCACCGCCGCTGAGGAGCGGGTTTGTGGTGTTCGGGTAGGTGGCCCGCACCTTCCGCTTCGCCTTGGCGGGGTCGCTCGAATACGGGTTGGTCGGCTTGGTCGGGTTGTCCAGCTTGAAGTTCCGGTTCACCGCCATCGACCGGACCCGGCCGGTGCCCGGCTCCACCCCGGCCAGCATCAGGGCCTGCTTCTTGTTGACGCCCTGGTTCGCGAGAATGTGCTTGTGGGCGGCCTCCTGGGCCTTCGGGTCCAGGGTCGTGACGATCCGGTAACCACCGCTCTTGAGCCGCCGCTCCCGGTCGTACGTGGTGGCGCCGAACGTCTCCTGGGACAGCCACCAGCGGTAGAAGTAGTCGCAGAAGAAGCCCCAGTGGTTCTTGTTGGCCGCGACGCAGCCGTTGGGCGTCGGCCGGGCCTTGACGACCAGGTCGGTGGCCTTGGCCGCGTCTGCCTCCGCGACGGTGATCTGGCCGAGGTCGCGCATGTTGTTGATGATGTAGTTGCGCCGGTCGAGCGCCTTCGGCTTCTTCACCGGGTTGGTGGGGTCGAAACCGTCCGGCGCCTTCACCATGCCGGCGAGCATCGCCGCTTCCTCGATCTTCAGGTCCTTCGGGTGCTTGCCGAAGTAGACCTGGCTGGCCGCGTAGACGCCGTACGCGCCGTTGCCGAACGGGGCGATGTTCAGGTAGCGCTCCAGCACGCCGTCCTTGCCGAGTTCTTTGTCCACCTGCATGGCGTACCGCATCTCCTTGAGCTTGCGGGCCGTGGTGTCCTCGGTGGCCGCCACCACGTCCTTGGGCTTGGTGGCGGAGTAGGAGATGGCCAACCGGACGTACTGCATGGTCAGCGTGGACGCACCCTGCTGCTGGGCGCCGGCGCTGCTGTTGTTGACGAAGGCGCGGGCCACGCCCTTCATGTCGACGCCGTTGTGCTTGTAGAAGTTGTGGTCCTCGGCGGCGATGATCGCGTTGCGCATCACCGGGGGGATGTCCTTCAACGGGATGTCGCGCCGGTTCTCGTCGAACATCGTCGCCACCACGGTCTTGCCGTCGGCGGCGTACAGGTAGCTGATCTGCGGTGCCTTCTTGACGGTCAGCTCGGTGGGTAGCCGGTCGAAGGTCTCGGCTCCCGCCTTGGCCGCGAGGCCGGACATCGCCACCGCGGGGAACGCGGCCGCGGCCACGACGACGCCGGCGAGGAGGCCGCAGATCAGCAGCGATGCGGCGTTGGTCAGCGGGTTGTGGTCACGCTTGCGCATCCAGGTCACTCCGTCAGGGTACGGGAATCCCAACGAAGCCTCGTTCCGGCGTACTTTCCCCATTTCCTGCCGGCGCTGGCTTCGTTGTGCTAGACGCACTATCCCTGACGTGAGGTTGCGCTGCTCCGCTGCCGAGTCTCCCCCATGGAGCGGGTTTCCGTGGCGTTTTCGCGCAACGACGCCGGGTACGCACCGGTCGCGCCCGGGCGAAGAGCCTGGAGTGTCCGGATTGATGGATTTGGCCGACAACGTTGCGTAATCGTATGACTACGGAGCATGATGGTTCTGGCGAGGAAATCGCACGTTGTCCGGCGTGCCCAGGGGGTGGGCCGCGCGGGCGACCGGGGGGTTGCTTGCCGACCGTCGTTCGGGTCGGTGGCGCGAAGTTAGGGGGGACGAGAACAGATGGGCATGATGCCGGATTGGCCCACGATGGCGGCGTGTCAGAACGGGGACCCGGACGCGCTGTTCGTGCAGGGCGCCGAGCAGAACGTCGCGAAACGAATCTGCCGAAGCTGCCCGGTGCGGTACGAGTGCCTCGCCGACGCGCTCGACAATCGCATCGAGTTCGGCGTGTGGGGTGGGATGACCGAGCGGGAACGCCGGGCTCTGCTCCGCCGCCATCCCAACGTGCCGAGCTGGCGGAAGATGTTCGAGGCGGCCATGCGCGACCGCGAGAAGGTCCTGCTCACGAGCGGCTGATCGCGACACCGATCGCTCGCAGCCCGTCGACGTCGTGCACGTCGGCGGGCTGCGCTGTGACTGCCACCATCGGCACCTGCGGGAACTCGTCGGTGAACCCGTGCGCGACCCGGCGCTCCCGGTCGGCGAGCTGGACCAGCGAGGCATGCACCCGCAGCGCGGCAACGGTCGCGTCGTGTCCGCCCAGCGCGGCCAACCGATCGGCCGCGGCCAGGCTCTCCCCGGCCGACGGCTGCTCGACCGCCACCCGGTGCACCCGGTTGAGCACCAGACCGGCAAGCGGCATCCGCTCCGCCCGCAGCCGCCCGGCGAAGTAGGCCGCCTCCCGGACCGCGTCCCGTTCCGGCGCCGCGACCACCAGGAAGGCCGTCTCCCGCGCCTGCAGGATCTGGTACGTCTGCTCGGCCCGCTGCCGGAAGCCGCCGAACATGGAGTCCAGCGCCGCCACGAAGCCGGACAGGTCGGTGAGCAACTGGGCGCCAAGTACCTTCTGTACCACCTTCGAGAACATCCCGAACGAGGCGGTGACGAAGCTGAACATGCTCCGGCCGCCGGTCCGGGCCGGTGCCAGGAGCAGGCGCAGCATCCGCCCGTCGAGAAACCGGGACAACCGGGCCGGCGCGTCGAGGAAGTCCAGCGCCGACCGGGACGGTGGCGTGTCCACCACGATGAGGTCCCACTCGTTCCGGGCGTGCAGCTGGCCCAGCTTCTCCATCGCCATGTACTCCTGCGTACCGGCGAAGGTGGAACTCATCGCCTGGTAGAAGGGATTGGCGAAGATCTCCGCGGCCTTGTCCGGGTCCGTGTGCTGGAGCACCACGTCGTCGAAGGTCCGCTTCATGTCCAGCATCATGGCGTGCAACTCGCCGCCGCTGGCCTCGGCGTCGATCCCCTTCACCTGCCGAGGGGTGTTGTCCAGCTCGGTCAGGCCGAGCGACTGGGCCAGCCGCCGCGCCGGGTCGATGGTCAACACCACCGTGCGTCGGCCGTGCCGCTCCGCGGCGCGCAGGGCCAGCGCCGCCGCCGTGGTGGTCTTGCCGACGCCCCCGGCGCCACAACAGACGACGATCCGGACGGCGGGGTCGGTGAGGACCTCGTCGATCTCCAGCGGGGGTGCGGCGTCATCGGTGGGCACGATTCGAGCGTATCGGCATCCCCGCCCCACCGTCTGGCACCGCGAACGGGTGTGCTGTAGGACGCTCCATCGGTGCCCGCCCGCGGGCAGGTCAGCTCAGGTGACCCGGACCAGCGCCTCGGCCAGCGTGTCGAGACCGGCCCGGTCCACCCCGTCGGGCAGCAGCGGCAGCTCGACAAGCGGACGCCCCAGCTCCGCGAGGTCGGTCCGGAGCGACTCCTCCAGCGACTGGCGGACCAGCTGGTCGCGAACCTCCGCGTACAACCCGGTCACCACTGTCCGGTCCGCCGCCAGTCCCGCCGCCGCCAGGCCGCGGCGCAGCTCGGCCTGGGTGACCCGGCCGACGGCCAGCGGCCGCCGGGCGGCGTTGACCATGATCCGTCCGACCGGGATGCCCAGCCCGGTCAGCTCGGCGATCGCGTCGATGCTCTCCTGGACCGGCATCTCCTCGAGCAGAGTGACCACGTGCACAGCGGTGATCGGCGAGCGGAGCAGCGCGGCGACGCCCTCGCTCTGCGTCTTGATGGGACCCACCTTGGCCAGCCGGGCGGCCTCGGCCGTGACATTGAGGAAGCGCCCGATCCGGCCGGTCGGCGGCGCGTCCAGGACCACCGCGTCGTACACCCGGCGGCCACCGGAGGTGCGCGTGGTCGCCTCCTTCACCTTTCCGGTGAGCAGGACGTCCCGCAATCCCGGGGCGATGGTGGTGGCGAAGTCGATGGCCCCGAACTTGCGTAGCGCCTTTCCCGCGGCACCCAGCCGGTAGAACATGTCGAGGTACTCCAGCAACGCCTCCTCGGCGTCGACCGCCAGCGCCCGTACCTCACCGCCGTCCACCGTGGCGATGCGGCGTTCCTCGTACGGCAGCGGCTCGGTGTCGAAGAGCTGTGCGATGCCCTGCCGGCCCTCCACCTCCACCAGCAGGGTGCGGCGGCCACCGGCGGCGAGGGCGAGGGCCAGTGCGGCCGCCACCGTGGTCTTACCCGTGCCGCCCTTGCCCGTCACCACATGCAGCCGGGCCGGCCAAGCGGCGCCCGCCGGTCCGGCCGGCTCCCTGTCTGCTCGCATCGCCACCAGGGTAACCAGTTCCGCCGGTCACCCCACGTCGCACACCCACCAGCCGCTCTGCTTGACGACCGTGACCCGCAGTTGCTGCTCCGAGAAACGCTCGTCACCGGTGATCATCGTAAGCTTGGTGGTGACAATCGCCCGCTCGGTGTTCTGCTCGGACACGGCGGGCGGGGTCCACCGGAACCGGGGGTTCTGGTATGTCTCCTGGTAGCCCTTGATCTCCTCCACCTTCTTGGCAATCTCGCCCCGGTCCCGGGCGGCGGAACAGACCAGCCCGGCCGCCTTGTCCGCGTCCTGGTCGAGGTAGACGGCCCGGAGGAACTCGTCGGTGGCGACGACCGGTTCGGGTGCCCCCTCGCCGCCCTCGCCACGCAGCAACAGGAACGCGGCGAGGCCGCCCCCACCGCACATCAGGAGGACGGCGGCCAGCACGATGCCGGCGATCAGCGCGCCGCGTCGCTTCTTCGGCCCGGCCGGCGGCGTCGCACCCCCCGCGGACTGCCCGTACGGCGTGGGCTGCCCGTACGGCGTGGGTTGCCCGTACGGCGTGGGCTGCCCGGACGGCGTGGGCTGCCCGGACGTGGGTGAGGTCCCGTACCCGGCGGGCGGTGGCCCGTGACCGGGGGCCGGTGGCGGTCCGTAGCCGGTGGGCGGCGGCTGGCCGTACACGGGGTAACCAGGCGGGGTGGGGAAGCCGGCGTGGCCGAACTCCACGGTGCCCTCGGCGGAGCCGGGCGCGGCGGGTGGCGCCGCCGGGCTGTCGACGGGCAGTGTCGGTGCCGGGCTGCTGACGGGTGGAGGCGGTGTCGGTGCCGGATACGGCGGCTTGTCCGCCGCGACGACGGCGGCCTGCTGTCCGTGCGAAGGGTAGCCCGGCGGGGTGGGGAAACCGCCCCCGCCGAACTCGACCGTGCCTTCGGAGTTGTCCGGTTGCCCGGTGGCGGGTGCGTCCGGTCCCGTCCGGTGCCCAACCGTCCCGTCCTGCGGATCGGCGGATGTCGGCTGCGCGGAGTTCTGCGCGTCGGAGGGCTCCTGCGGGGACGGTCGGTTCGGGCCACCGTCGGGCGGTTGCGTCATCGTTCTCCGTAGCGGGTGTCCGGTGGTTCTCCGCCGCACCGTGGTGAGCGTGCGTGGCGGACGAGCCTACGCTCCGCTGAGCCTAGCGCCCGAAGGCCAACGGTTCGGGGTGGCGGTGCGGTCGCGTCCAGCGACGGCGAGCGATCGTTACGGGCGCAGCAGGAAGACCCGGTCGCCGGGATGAACGGCCGAACGGCCGTCCGGCATCCTGATCTCGATGACCGGCACGCCGTCGTCGATGTCGAGCGCGGCCCGCTCCGGCTCGGAGGGCATCCGCACGATGGCCGAGGCGCCGGCCGGCAGTTCCAGCGGGCGGCGCTCGATTTCGTCCCGCACCCGGGTCCCGTAACCACGGGACGTGGTGATCAGGCCTTCCGACCGCAGCAACGCGATGGCCTGTCGGACCGCCGGTCGGGCCAGACCGTACGTCTGGGCGAGGCTGCTCTCCGAGGGAAGCTGCGAGCCCGGTGCGAGATCGCCCTGGTTGATCTGATCGCGGAGCAGGTCGGCGAGCTGGCGGTAGAGCGCGCGGTCCCGCCGAGGATCGATCATCGCATGACGATATGTCATCATGAGGGCGCGTCCTGTTGTCATCTCAACAGCATGTGCTTACAGTTCGCGTAGTCCCACCGAGTGGACGGTCGCTGGCCGTACCGGCGGTGGGACCCGACCCGACGGTGCGGCGACCCGGAGGCCGTGATGCGCGACCACCTGCACAACTCCGCGCGGACCAGATACGACACGACCCAGCCGCGGTCTCCCGAGGTGGTCGAGGCGTGCGACACGGCTCCCGCTGCCCGGTCCGGCCCCGTCCGGCCGCCGACCGACCGCCGCCCCGGGCGGAACGAGCGGTACTACCGGCGGCCGGATGGCGACGGTTGCCCCCGGCCGGCGGCGGACCGTCCCGACCCGCCGCGTCCGACCGCACCCGACCCGATGGAATCGGCCCCCTTCCATCGGCAGCGTGCGGAACCGCTGCGCCGGGAGTCGGCCGGCACGGCACGCCCGGAATGTGCCGGTGACGTCGAGGACGATCCGGGCTATGTCATCCACCTGCCGGTGCGGGTGGGCAACGTCGACTCAGCCCTGCGGCTGGCCAGGGCCGTGGCCGGAGCGCTGGACTTCCTTCCCGAACTCGACCCGGGCGAGACCACCGTTTCCATGGTGGACGACCAGAACAACAGGCGCCGCGTCTTCTGTGACCTACTGCTGCCGGACCGCTCCCGGTGCCCGCAGTGGTACGCCCACCGCGGTCCGTGCGGTCCGGGCCCCGCCGCGCCAACCCCGGCGGGCGGCCGTTGACTCGGGTGACCCCGGTCGGTCCGGGTATCCCGGTCGGGTGGGCCAGCCCGGTCGGGCCGGTCGCTCCGGTCGCCGCACAGGTTCTAGGCTGAACGGATGCAGAAATGGGAGTACGCCACCGTGCCGTTGCTGGTGCACGCCACCAAGCAGATCCTCGACAACTGGGGCGAGGACGGTTGGGAACTGGTGGCCGTGGTACCTGGTCCCAACCCGGAGCAGCTCGTCGCCTACCTGAAGCGCGTGAAGGCGTGAGCGCCCCGATCGTCGACGGGCCGTACGCGAGGCTTGAGGAACTCGGCCTGAGCCTGCCCGAGGCGGTGCCGCCGCTGGCCGCGTACGTCTCCGCCGTCCAGTCCGGCCGGCACGTCTACGTCTCCGGTCAGCTTCCCATCGCCGACGGTGAGTTGCTGGCGACCGGAAAGGTCGGTGCCGAGGTCGGCACCGAGCGGGCCGCCGAGCTGGCCCGGCAGTGCGCGTTGAACGCCCTCGCCGCGGTGCACACCCTGGTCGGCCTGGACCGGGTGGTCAAGGTGGTGAAGGTGACCGGATTCGTCGCGTCGGCACCGGGATTCACCGACCAGCCGTCGGTGATCAACGGCGCGTCCGAGCTGTTCGGCGCGGTTTTCGGCGAGGCTGGCCGGCATGCCCGCAGCGCCGTCGGGGTCAGTGAGCTGCCCAAGGGCGCACCGGTCGAGGTCGAGATCATCGTCGAGGTCGAGTAGGGGTCAGCGCCGGGAGTCGTACCATCGCAGGCATGACCGGGCACGTGACGGCGCCGGCCGCGGCGCTGGCCGACCAGTTGCCGACCTGGGTGACGCTGCTGCGCGCGCCGAACCCGGGTCCGATGACGCTGGACGGCACCAACACCTGGCTGCTGCGTGCTCCGGCGGGTGACTACGGGATCGTCATCGACCCCGGTCCGGCCGACGAGGGCCACCTGTCCCGGATCGCGTCGCACGGGCCGATCGGGCTGGTGCTGATCACGCACGGGCACCCGGACCACGTCGAGGGTGCCCGCCGGCTGGCCGAACTGGTTGGCGGGGTGGCCGTGCTCGCCGCCGACCCCGCCCACGCGGTCGGCGCCGATCCCCTGGACGCGCCCCGCGAGAGTCTCGGCGGAGCCGGCCTGGAGATCGAGTCCGTGGCCACCCCGGGGCACACAAGCGACTCGGTCTGCTTCGTGGTGGACCACGACGACCAGCGGGCGGTGTTCACCGGCGACACCATCCTGGGCCGGGGGACCACCGTGGTGGCCCATCCCGACGGCGACCTCGGGGACTACCTGGCCAGCCTGGCGGCGCTGACGGCGTACGAGGACATTCCGGCGCTGCCCGGCCACGGCCCGCCGCTGGCCGACTGCGCCGCCGCGGCCCGGTTCTACCTGGCGCACCGCCAGGCCCGCCTCGACCAGGTCCGGCAGGCTGTCGCGGGTGGGGCGCGGACGGCGGAGGCCGTGGTGGCGACGGTCTACGCCGACGTCGACCGCTCGCTCTGGCCGGCCGCCGAGTGGTCGGTCCGCGCACAACTTGCCTATCTGAAACGCGAGAACCGGGAATCCAACCGGCGGGTCGGCGGGTTGGACCGAGAGTGACCTGCCCGGTGTGTGGAACCGTCGCCGTGCCCGGCGCACGGTTCTGCCACAACTGCGGAGCCGCGCTGCCGGCCGCAGCGACCCTGCCGGCCACCGAACGACGCGTGGTAACGGTCCTCTTCGGTGATTTGTCCGACTTTACCTCCTGGTCGGAGGACCTCGACCCGGAACGCGTGGGAGCGGTCACCGACCGGGTGCTCGCGGCGCTCGCCGGCGCAGTCAAGACCTTCGGCGGCCACGTTGACAAGCTCACCGGTGACGGGATCATGGCAGTCTTCGGTGCTCCCGTGGCCCACGAGGACGACGCCGAACGGGCCGTCCGGGCCGCGCTGTCCATGCAACGCGCGGTCCGTCGGGTGCTCGACGACGAGCAGGGCGGGGGCGCGCCACTCGGCCTGCGGGTGGGCCTCAACACCGGTCCGGTCGTCGCCGGCATCCAAGCCGCCATCGAATACACGGTCATCGGGGACACGGTCAACACCGCGGCCCGGCTGGCCGACGCGGCCGCCATCGGCGCGGTGTACGCCGGGGCCACCACCTCCGCCGCCACCCGGCACGTCGCCTCCTGGCGAAAGCTGCGGCCGCTGCGGTTGAAGGGCAAGCGCGATCCGGTCGAGGCGTACGAACTGCTCGGCCTCCTCGACGCGCCCGGCACCCGGTCCGGTCTTGGCGACGAGGCACCCTTCGTCGGCCGGGAGACCGAGATCGGGCGGGTCGCCGGGCGACTCGCCGAGGTGATCGACCAGGACATGCCTCGGGTGTTGCTGATGACCGCCGAGGCGGGTATCGGTAAGACCCGGTTCGCGGCCGAGGTGCAGCGGCTGGCGGCCGGGTACGACGTCGGCGCCGGCCGGTTCGCGGCGCACACGGGGGCCCGGGTGCTCTCCGTGCGGTGTGCCGCCTTCGGTGAGCGACGCCGGCTGGCGCCACTGGCCGATCTGGTCCGCGCCGCGGTCGGGCTGCCCGCCGACCCGGCCACCGCGGTCACCCGGCCGGTGGTCGAGGAGCGGCTGCGGCGGCTCGGGCAGCGCCTGACCCGGGTCCGGCCGGATCCGCCGCCGGTAAACGTCGACCTGCTGCTCGGCCTGCTCGGCTACGCCGATCCGGCTCCGGTCCGCGCCGTGTCCGCCGAGCCGAGCGAGTGGTCGGCCGCGATCGGGGCGACCCCGGACGCGGAGGCGGTGCCGGGTGCGGTCGCCGAACTGCTCAGCGCGATGGCCGCCGAAAGCCCGCTCGTGGTGATCGTCGACGACCTGCACGACGCCACCCCGGAAACACTCCGGGCGCTCGGGACGACGCTGTCCCGGCTCGCGGGACCGGTGCTGGTGCTGCTGCTGGGCCGGCCCGAACTGGTCCGCACGGCGGGCGCCTTCACCAGGCTCGCGGACGCCGAGGTGCACGCCCTGCCGCCGCTGCGTGGCGCCGACGCGGCCCGGCTGCTGACGACGTACCTGGGCGGCGGTCGGCTGCCCCAGGCGGACACCGACCGGCTGCTGGCCACCGCGCAGGGCAACCCGTTCTATCTCGCCGAGTTGGTCACCCTGCTCACCGAGCGCGGCACCCTGACGACCGTGCTGGGTCGCCAGGGAGCGGCGGGCACGGCATCCTGGCGGCTGGCACCCGGCTCGCTGGGCAGCCGACTGCTCTCCCGGGACCTCGCCGCAGTGCTGGCGGCGCGGATCGACGCGTTGCCGACGGAGGCCCGATCGGTGCTGCGGGACGCCGCGGTGGTGGGGGACACGGTGCCGGCCGGCACGCTGGAGGCGCTGCGCGCTGGTCGGGCCGACGGCATCGCCCGCCCGGCCGCGGTGGCCGGCGTCGAGTTCGAACGGGCCGTCGAGGAACTGCTGCAACGCCGGATGCTGCACCGGGCGCGGGAGGGGTACGTCTTCTCCACCCCGCTCATGCGGGAGGCCGTGTACGCCGGGATCGGCAGGGCGGACCTGGCTGAGCGGCATGCCGTACTGGCCAGGTGGGCGGCGCCCCCGACCGACACCGGCGCGCCCGAGGTGCCGGTGCCGGTGAACATGCCGGAGGTCGTCCGGGACGTGTTCGTCGCCGAACACGTCGAGAAGGCCGTGGCGCTCGCCGACGCGGTCGGCCTGCGGACTGACGCGCTGGCTCGCGGCGTCGCCCCGCTGGGAGCGGCGGCGCTGGCGCGGGCCGCCCGCCGGACGCTCGCCGCCGGGGAACCGGCTTCCACCGTGGAGTACGCGGAGCGGGCCGCAACGCTCGCCGGCGGAACCCTGCCCACCGCTGACCGGCTGGTACACGCCCGGGCGTTGCTCCAGGTGGGACGGGCCTCCGACGCCCTCGCCTTCGCCGAGAAGATCGGTGCGAACGCGGGCGACGACCTGGCGAGTCGAGCCGGCGCGCTGTTGCTGGCCGGCCAGGCCTACCTGGCACTGGGCGACCGGCAGCGGTCCGTGGCCAGCTGGCAGGAGGCGCTGCAGGTGGCCACCGACGCGGGGCTGGCGCCGCAGCGGGCGTCGGCGATGCGCCGGCTCGGCATGGCCGACTTCGTCGGCGGTCGGCTGGCCGAGGCGAGCAGCCGGTTCGCCGCGGCGTACCAGGTCAACCTGGCCGCCGACGATCGGCGCGGGCAGGCCTGGTCATTGCAGAACCTGGCCTGGGTGACCACCACCCGGGGCGACTTCGCCGGCACCGATGCCGTGCTGGGACGGGCCGCCCGGCTCTTCGCCGAGCTGGGTGACCCCGTCGGCCGGGCCTGGATGCGCGGCACCACGGCGTTCGCCCGCATGCTGGCCGGGCGGTTGCGCGACGCGCGGCGGTTGGCGAAGGTCTTCCTCCCGTTCGGTGAGCGGGTCGGCGAGGCGTGGGCGGTCGGCACGCTTCGGGCGGTGGAGGCGTTCGCCGCGGCCGAACTGGGGGAACTGGCCGAGGCCGACCGCGAGGCTCGCCGGGCCTACCGCGACTTCGCCGCCGCCAGCGACGACTGGGGTCGCGGCTTCGCCCTGGTGGTACGGGGTGTGGTGGCCCGCGGCCTGGGCGAGCCCGATCACGCGTACGACCTGCTGAGCGATGCCCTGGAGTACGGTTCGCGGACCAGCCACCCGCTGCTCACCGGGATGGCCGGCACGATGCGTGGCTTCGTGGCGCTGGACGCGGGAGACCCGGTGGCCGCCGAGCGGGACGCCCGCGCGGTGCTGGCCGCGGTCGAACCGCACAACCCGTTGACGCCGGCCCAGGTGGGACCCCGGGTGCTGCTCGCCACCGCGCTGCTGACCAACGGCGACCCGGCGGCCGCCATCGGGCTGCTGGAACCGGTCGCCACCGGTCCGGACACCCCGTCACTGCTGTTCTCCCGCCGGCAGACGCTGGCCAGGTACGCCGCCGCGTTACTCGCCGCCGGGCGTTGTGCCGAAGCGTTGGACTGGGCTCGCCGGGCTGCCGGGGCGGCGGCGGAGGATGTGCGTAGTCACGTGACGGCCACCGTCGTGCTGGCGGAAGCGCTGGCCGCCACGGGCTGGCGGGACGAGGCCCTGGCCGCCGCGGACGAGGCGGTGCGGCTCGCGTACTCGACCCAGCAGGCCAGCGAGAGACCGGGCGCGGACGCGTTACGGAGCCGGCTCTCGGGGTCCCTGGCCGTCGCCGCCCCGCCCCCCGCGATCGTGACCTCTGGGCCCCCGGGAAAGGGGTAAAGCGGCCAGAACGGCAGCCCAAACTGCAGGATTGTCATGTGTGTCGGTCGACAGGGCTCGCGGAGTCGACGCCCCGGTAGGTATGTGAGCCGCGCGATGAGGCGTGTCGGGGCCATTAGGTATTTTCATGCCGTGACCGAGACGCCGCCGGGCCCGTTGCCCCTGCCCGAGGTGCCTGGGTTGACCGACTTGTCACTGTTTGCGCGTGGCGGTTACGCCACCGTGTACCGGGCGACGCAGTTGTCCGTGGGACGCGAGGTCGCGGTCAAGGTGGAGAACCGCACCCTGGACAGCGAGCGCGACCAGCAGCGGTTCCTCCGCGAGGCCCGAGCCGCCGGGCGGATGTCGTCCCACCCACACGTGGTCGACCTGTTCGACGTCGGGGTCACCGCCGACCGGCATCCGTATCTGATCATGGAGCTGTGCGACGGCTCGTACGCGGAACGGATGCGCACCTCCCCACTCGGCCCGCGCGAGGCGCGCGACCTGGGCGTGAAGATCGCTGACGCGTTGGCCCACTCGCACGCGAGTAACGTGCTGCACCGGGACGTGAAGCCGGCCAACATCCTCTACTCCGGTTTCAACTCCGCGGTGCTCGCCGACTTCGGACTCGCCGTGATCGGCGAGCACCGCGACCCGTCGGTGATGCTGGAGGTGCTCACTCCCGCGTACGCGCCGCCGGAGATGTTCCGGCACAGCCCACCCGCGCCGGCGGTGGACGTGTACGCGCTCTGCGCCACCCTGTACGCGGTGATGCACGGCAAGCCCCCCCGCTGGCCCGCCGAGCAGGACCCGAGCCTGGTCATGCTGCTCGAACTGTTCTCTCATCCCGTCCCCGGTCTGCCCGGGGTGCCGGACGCGCTGCTCGACGTGCTCAGGTCCGGGATGGACAACGATCCGGCGCGGCGGCCGACCGCCGCCGTGCTCCGCGACATGCTGTCTGACGTGTGGTTGGGCCGTTCGACGGCGCCTACCTCCGGCGCTCCGGTCTCCGGCGGCGCGGCTCCGATCTCCGGCGCCCCGGTGTCCGGCGGTGCCGCTCCGGTGTCCGGTGCTCCGGTGTCCGGCGGTGCCGCTCCGGTGTCCGGTGCTCCGGTGTCCGGCGGCGCCGCTCCGGTGTCCGGCGCCGGATTGCTGGATCCGGACGTCACGCCGCGGGTGCCGCCCCGACCGCCGGCACAGTGGCCCGCCGGCCTGTCGGGGACGCCGGCCCGCCGGCCCACCTGGCAGGTCGTCCTCGGCGTGGTCGGCGCCGTCCTGCTCCTGGTCACGGTCGGCGCGGTGTCCTGGTGGGTCGGGCGGCATCCCGGTGACGAGTCCCGCTCGGCACCGGTGAGCAGCGCGCCAGCCGCCCCCAGTGGAGCGACCTCGCCGGCCGTCGCCGGTCCAGACACCACACCGTCCGGCGTCGGACCCGGTGCCACCGCCTCCGGTGCCGCCGGGGCCCTGCCCGGGTGTCCGGCTGGCCTGCCGGCCGGTGCTCGGTGCCCGACGGAGTTGGAGTGCTACGGCCCGGTGCGGATCCGGGGCAGCGCGGCACAGGCGGAGCGGGTGCCCTGCTCCGGCCGGCACACCTGGGAGAGCTATGCGGTCGGCGACCTGCCGGCCGAGGTCGACGCCGGTAACCACGCGTCGGTGGTTACCGAGCCCACGGTTGCCCGGATCTGTGCCGCCACCACGTTCACCGCGGTGAGCGGGCAACCCGTGGTCGACGGTTGGCGGTTCGAGGTGCTGCCGCCCGACCGGTCCGCCGTGGCGACCGGTGACCGCGCCTACCGGTGCCTCGCCGGCAAGGGTGTGGACTCGCTGGTCGGGCCGACCCTGGCGCGCTGACCGGGCCGGATCGGTGGCTGACTCGGCGGACCGCGGGCCGGGTAAATCGTTGTCGGCCGGCTGTGGGTTCATAGACTCGCCGCGTGGCGTTGAAGATCATGGTCGTTAGTAGTCCCGATCGGGTGGATGCCGCCGCACGGATCTGGGCCGAGAGTACGGCCGCGCGGGACGGCGCGGAGAACGTCGCACCGCTCGACCTGGCTCGTCCGCTGATCCAGGCCGTGCTGGACAGTTCACCACGGTCGATGCTGCTCGTTGCCGACGACGCAGGGCAGACAGTCGGGTTCGCCGCCGTGCAGCCGTGGGGGAGGGCGCGCGAAAACGAGCCGACCGCGGAGATCCGGTATGTCGGCGTCAGCCCTCGCGTCTGGCGCAGAGGCGTCGGACGACAGTTGATGGCGGGTGTCCCGGGCGTGCTGGCGGAGGCAGGGTACAAGCAGGCGGTACTCATGGTTTACCTGGACAACACCGGGGCAGTGCGGTTGTACGAAGGACTCGGCTGGCGTGCCGAGGGGACATCGGTACCGCATCCACGCACCGGCAGACGCGAACAGCTGTACGTCCTCGACTGCCTCAACACTGGAATCAGTACGACTTGTCCTGGCCGAGCACGTGCTGGGCGACGAAGTTGAGGATCATCTCCCGGCTGACCGGGGCGATCCGGCCGGCCCGGACCGCGCCGAGCAGGGTGGCGACCCCGTACTCGGTGGTCATGCCATTGCCGCCGTGCACCTGGATGGCCGTGTCCACGGCCAGCGCGGCAGCCTCGGCCGAGGCGTACTTCGCCATGTTGCCGGCCACCCCGGCCTCCAGATCGCGTCCCGCGTCGTACAGCGTCGCCGCCTTGTAGATCATCAGCCGGGCCAGCTCGACCTGGATCGAGGCGTGCGCCAGGGGATGCGCCACCCCCTGATGGGAGCCGATCGTCCGGCCACCCCACACCGTGCGGCTGGCCGTGTATGAACTGGCCCGCTCGATGGCGTACCGGCCGGTGCCGGCGCCCATCGCGGCCACCGTTATCCGTTCCGGGTTGAGCCCCGCGAACAGCGCCGGCAGCCCCGAATCCGGACCACCGACAAGCGCGTCCGCCGGCAGCCGGACGTCGTCCAGGTAGAGCAGGAACTGGTTCTCCGGAGACAGGATCTCCATGTCCAGCTTGGACTTCTCCAACCCGGGCGCGTCGGTGGGCACGATGAACAGGGCCGGCCTGAGTCGCTGCCGACCCCCGTCAACGTCGACGCTCTCGTCGGCGATGCGCGCCACCACCAGCACGTACTGCGCCTCGTCGACCCCGGAGATGTAGCACTTGCGGCCGGACAACAGCCAGTCGTCGCCGTCCCGGCGGGCCACCGTGCCGAGCCGGTGGAAGTTGGAGCCCGCCTCCGGCTCGGTGATCGCGAACACCACGGTCTGCGACCCGTCGGCGAAGCCCGGCAGGAACCGGGCCCGCTGCTCCTCGGTGCCATGCTTCTCGATCACGGTTGCGGCGATGGCCGGCGACACCACGAGCAGCAGCAGCGGGCAGCCGGCCGCGGCCAGCTCCTCGCAGACGATGGTCAGCTCGGTGATCCCGCCGCCGCCCCCGCCGTACTCGGTGGGGATGTTGACGCCGAGATAGCCCAGCTTGCCGGCCTCCCGCCACAGCTCGGTGGTGTGTTCGCCGGCCCTGGCCTTGCGCACGAAGTAGTCGTGGCCGTACCGCCGGGCCAGCGCCCGGACGGCGTCGCGGAGCTGGTCCTGCTCGGGGGTGAGGTCGAAGTCCACGGGGCGCCTCCAGGATCA
The DNA here is from genome assembly GCF_042666615.1 of Plantactinospora sp. GCM10030261. NCBI lineage: Bacteria > Bacillati > Actinomycetota > Actinomycetes > Micromonosporales > Micromonosporaceae > Plantactinospora > Plantactinospora sp. GCM10030261. The sequence goes on along the minus strand of NZ_JBHTDD010000039.1, from coordinate 8,060 downwards.
GTCGGGGTTGACCACGGCCAACACGGCACCCGTGTCGACCTGGGTGCCGGCGGCCACCGGCAGCTCGGCCACCACGCCGTCCGCCGGAGCGAGCACGGGATGTTCGAGCTTCATCGCCTCCAGGGTGAGCAGCGGGTCACCGGCGGAGACCCGCTGGCCGACCTCGACGTGCACCCGGGAGACCGCGCCGGGCAGCGGCGCGAGCAACGACCCCGCGGCCAGCTCCGGCTCGGGCAGCGGGAACCGCGGCAACTCGGTGAGGCTCGCCGCCCCGGCCGGACCGTCCACGAAGACCTCCGACCCCACCCGACGTACGCGCAGCTGCCAGCGGCTCTCCAGCACGGTGAGCACCACCCGGTCCGGGCCGGCCTCGTCGAGCCGGGCGGGAATCTCGCCGGCCGGCTCGCTTGACCACTCGGCCAGCGCACCGTGGCGGTCCAGCCGGTAGCGGATCTCGACCTCCCGTCCGGCCCGGTCGGCGTACCGGACGACCTGCGGGAATGCGGGCACGTTCCGCCAGCCGGAGGGGAGCCCGCCCAGCACCGGAGCGGCCAACCGGCGTTCGGCGGCCGAGGCGAGCGCGGCGGCCAACGCCGTCACCGGCAGCAGGTCGGCCGGGAGCAGCGGGGCAAAGACCTCGGCGTTCCGGTCCAGGAAGCCGGTGTCGACGTCCGCCGCGCCGAACTCCCGGCTGCGCAGCGTCCGGACCAGCAGGTCCCGGTTGGTGACCACCCCGTGCAGTTCCGCGCGGGCCAGCGCACCCGCGAGGGTCCGGGCCGCCTCGGCGCGGGTGGGTGCCCAGGCGACCAGCTTGGCGAGCATCGAGTCGTAGTGGACGCTCACCGTCGAGCCGTCAACCACCCCCGAATCGAGCCGCAGACCCTTGGTCGGAGTGAACTCGCCGGCCACCCCGGGGATCGCGAAGCCGTGCAGGGTGCCGGTGGCCGGGCGGAAGTTCTGCGCCGGATCCTCGGCGCAGAGGCGGACCTCGATCGCGTGACCGTCGACCGGCGGGGTCACCGCCAGCGGCAGCGGCTCGCCCTCGGCGACCAGCAGTTGCAGCCGGACCAGGTCCAGCCCGGTGACCGCCTCGGTGACCGGGTGTTCCACCTGGAGCCGGGTGTTCATCTCCAGGAAGGAGAACTCGCCGTCCGGCGCGAGCAGGAACTCGACGGTGCCGGCGCCGACGTACTCCACCGCGCGGCCGGCGGCCACTGCCGCAGCGTGCAGCCGCCCCCGCAGGTCAGGGTCGAGGACCGCCGGGGCCTCCTCGATGATCTTCTGGTGCCGGCGCTGGATCGAGCAGTCCCGGTCGCCGAGAGCCAGCACCGTGCCGTGGGTGTCACCGAAGATCTGCACCTCGACGTGCCGGCCGCGCTCGACGTACCGCTCGATGAAGACCGTGCCGTCGCCGAACGCCGCGGCCGCCTCGCGGCGCGCGGAGGCGACGGCCTCGCCGAGTCCGGCGGCGTCCCGCACGATCCGCATGCCGCGACCGCCACCGCCCGCGGACGCCTTTACCAGCACCGGGAAGTCGGTGACCTGATCGTCGTCGGTCCAGGTCGGCAGCATCGGCACGCCGGCGTCGGCGAGCAGCGCCTTCGCCGCCATCTTGTCTCCCATCGCGGCGATCGCCTTGGCTGGTGGCCCGACCCAGGTCAGCCCGGCGTGGTCGGCGACCCGCATGGCGAACTCGGCGTTCTCGGCGAGGAAGCCGTAGCCCGGGTGCACGGCGTCCGCGCCGGTCCGGCGGGCCGCCCGCAGGATCTGCGCCATGTCCAGGTACGTCTCGGCAGGTGTGTGCCCCGGTAGGCGGGTGGCCAGGTCGGCCTCGGCGACGAACGGCGCGGCGGCGTCCGCGTCCGAGTACACGGCGATCGTGGTGATCCCGAGGGTGCGGCAGGTGGCGAAGATCCGGCGGGCGATCTCCCCGCGATTGGCAACCAGCAGTCGTTGAATCATCTCCGCCTCACATCCGGAAGACGCCGAAGCCGTCGGCGCCACTGATCGGTCCGTTGTGGACAGCCGACAGACAGAGCCCCAGGACCGTACGGGTGTCCCGAGGGTCGATCACACCGTCGTCGTAGAGCTTCCCGGAGAGGAACAGCGCTCCGGACTGCGACTCGATCTGCTGTTCCACCATCATCCGCATCGCGGCATCCGAGTCCTCGTCGTACTCCCGGCCCCTGGCCAGGGCGGCCTGCCGGGCCACGATGGACAGCGTGCCGGCCAACTGGGCCGGTCCCATCACGGCCGACTTGGCGTTCGGCCAGCTGAACAGGAACCGCGGCTCGTACGCCCGGCCGCACATCCCGTAGTTGCCGGCGCCGTACGACGCGCCGAGGTTGACGGTCAGGTGGGGGACCGTCGAATTCGACACCGCATTGATCATCAAAGCGCCGTGCTTGATGATGCCGCCCTGCTCGTACTCGGCGCCCACCATGTAACCCGTGGTGTTCTGGAGGAACACCAGCGGCGTGTCGGCGGCGTTGGCGAGCTGGATGAACTGGGCGGCCTTCTGCGCCTCCTCGCTGAACAGCACCCCCCGGGCGTTGGCCAGCACACCCACCGGATAACCGTGCAACTCGCCCCAGCCGGTCACCAGGGCGGTTCCGTACGCCGGCTTGAACTCGTCGAACTCGCTGCCGTCCAGCACCCGGGCGAGCACCTCGCGCGGATCGAACGGCACCTTGAGGTCGGCGCTCGGCACGTCCAGCAGGTCCTCCGGGTCGTACACCGGGGGTGCCGGCACGCTGGTTCGCGGCGGCGGACCCTGCTTGCGCCAGTTCAGCCGGCGGATGACCTGCCGGGCCAACCGCAGTCCGTCCCGCTCGTCGACCGCGAGGTAGTCGGCAAGACCGGACCTGGTGGCGTGCATCGTCGCGCCGCCCAGCGACTCGTCGTCGGTGACCTCGCCGGTGGCCATCTTCACAAGCGGCGGACCGGCGAGAAACACTTTCGCCCGATCACGCACCATGATCGTGTAGTCGGACATCCCGGGGACGTACGCCCCGCCGGCCGTGGCGTTGCCGAACACCACGCTTACCGTGGGGATCCGGGCGGCCGACAGTCGGGTCAGGTCGCGGAACACCCGTCCGCCGGGAATGAAGATGTCCGCCTGGCTCGGCAGATCGGCTCCGCCGGACTCCACCAGGTTGACCATGGGAAGCCGGTTGGCCAGCGCGATATCGCCGGCCCGCCGGGTCTTAGCCAAAGAGATCGGGTTGACCGCGCCGCCGCGTACGGTCGGATCGTTGGCGATCAGCAGGCACTCCACGCCCTCGACCACTCCGATGCCGGTGACCACGCTGCCGCCGACCGGAAAGTCGGTGTCCCAACCGGCCACCGGAGACAGCTCCAGGAACGGAGAGTCCCGATCCAGCAGCAGCTCGACGCGTTCCCGGGCGAGCAGCTTGCCGCGCCCGTGATGGCGGGTCACGTACTTCTCCCCGCCGCCAGCCCGGGCCTGGTCGAGGGCGGCGTCCAGTTCGGCCAGCCGGTCCAGCATCGCTCGCCGGTTCGCCTGGCTCGCCTGGCTCGTGGTCATTGTGGAGCGCAACACGGTCACCTCAGACCCCCAGGCCCTTCGCGATGATCTCGTTCATGATCTCGGTAGTGCCGCCACCGATGCCGAGGATCCGGGCGTCCCGGTAGTGCCGCTCGACCTCGGCGTCCCGCAGGCAGCCGAACCCGCCGTGCAACTGGACCGCCTGGTCCACCACCCAGTCGCAGGCCGCCACCGCGACGTTCTTCGCCATGGCGACCTCGGTGACCACCGGCTGGCCGGCTGCCACCCGGGTCGCCACCTCGTGCACCAGGCAGCGGGCCGCCTCGGCACGGGTGGCCATCTCGGCGATCCGGTGCCGGACCAGCTGCCTGCTGGCCAGCGGGCGGCCGAACGTGTTCCGGGTCCGGCACCAGTCCACGGTCAGCTCGACGCACCGCAGCGCCGTCGCGTACGCCTGCGTCGCGAGCGACAGCCGCTCACCGGCGAAGTGCTGCATGATGGCGAGGAACGCGGTGTCCTCCGGGCCGATCCGGTTGGCCACCGGCACCCGTACGTCGGAGAAGGACAGCTCGGCGGTGTCTGAGCAGTGCCAACCCAGCTTTTCCAGCCGCCGGCCCACGGTGAAACCCGGCGTTCCCTTGTCGATCACCAGCAGCGTCAGATCCCCGGTGCGGGGGGCGTGCGCGCAGACCGCGGTGGTCACGAAGTCGGCGCGGCACCCGCTTGTGATGTACGTCTTCGCGCCGTTTACCACGTAGTGGTCACCGTCGCGCCGGGCGTGGGTCCGGATGCCGGCCACATCGGAACCGCCGTCCGGCTCGGTGATCGCCAGGGCGCCGATCTTCTCCCCGGCCAGGGTGGGCCGGACGTACCGGTCGATCAGATCCGGATCCGTCGTGCTGATCATGTGCGGCAGCGCGATGCCGTGCGTGAACAGGGCCGCCACCAGGCCGGATGAGCCACCGGCCCGGATCAGCTCCTCGGTCACCACGATGGAATCGAGCAGGTCGCCGCCGCTGCCCCCGACCGCTTCGGGGAAGCCCACCCCGAGCAGGCCGATCCGGGCGGCGGTTCGGTGCAGGTCGCGGGGCACCTCGCCGGCACGTTCCCAGTCCGCGAGGTGGGGCCGCACCTCGCGGGTGACGAAGTCCCGGGTCAACTCGCGAAGCTGCCGCCGCTCCGGCGTGTCCACGATGCTCATCCGGACGCCGCCGGCGGGTCCGGTGCCGCCGGCAGATCCGGCAGGTCGACCACCCGGGACCGGAGCAACTCGCCCAGCGCCTTCGCCTGCGGGTCGAACCGGGTCGAGGCGGCCACCCCCTCGCCGAGCAGGCCGCGCAGCACGAAGTTCACCGCCCGCAGGTTCGGCAGCTCGTACCGGTCGACGACCAGCTCGGCCGTCTCCGGCAACAGTTCCCGCAACCGATCGGTGGTCAGCCAGCCGCTCAACCAGTCGAAGCCGGCGGCGGACCGGGCCCACACGCCCAGGTTGGCGTCGCCGCCCTTGTCGCCCGATCGGGCGCCCACCACCTCGCCCAGCGGCCCTCGCCGTCCCACCTGTGCGGAGTGACCACCGGTTGCCGAAGACCGTATCGGAGGCGGACCCTCCAACCGCCCAGGCAGCGGGGCGGCACGCGTCGGCGGCGGTTCGCTTCCCGTTGGCGGCGGTGCGGCACGCGTCGGCGGCGGTTCGGTTCGTGTCGGCGGTGGCACCGCGACCCGCTCGCCGCCGGGCAGCACCGCCACGTGCGCCACCTCCTCCTGCGGCACGACGTCGGCGGAGAAGACACCGTACGGCCGGGCGTCACCGGGCAGGGTGGTCAAGGTGCAGCCGGGGTACGACGCCAGGGCCAGCTCCACCGCCGCCGCCGAGAACGCCCGCCCGACCCGCCGTTGATCCGTGTCCCGCAAATTGACGTGCAGCAACGCGCTGGCCACCTCGGTCTCGCTGGCGTCCGGGTGGTCGGTGCGGGCCAGCGTGAACTCCAACCCGTCCGGCCCCACGGCGTCGGTGACCTGCCGGCGTACCAGCTCCGCTTTGGCCGCGATGTCCAGCCCGCACAGCACGAACGTCATGCCGTTGCGGAAGCCGCCCAGGTTGGAGACACCGACCTTGAGGGTGGGCGGCGCGGGCCGGCCACGGACGCCGCTGACGCGTACCCGGTCCGGTCCCACCCCGCTCAACGTCACGGTGTCGAGCCGGGTCACCACGTCGGGGCCGAGGTAGTCGGGGCCGTCGATCTCGTACAACAACTGGGCCGTGACGGTCTCGACCGTGACCGCGCCGCCGGTGCCCGGATGCTTGGTGATCACGGCGGACCCGTCGGCGTGCAGCTCCGCGATCGGGAAGCCGGGCCGGCGCCCGCCGTCGGGCAGCTCGGTGAAGAAGCTGAAGTTTCCGCCGGTCACCTGTGCGCCGCACTCCAGCAGGTGTCCTACGACGGTGGCACCGGCGAGCGCGTGCACATCATCGTGCCGCCAGCCGAAATGCGCCACGGCCGGCCCGACGACCAGGGACGCGTCGGTGACCCGACCGGTCACCACGACGTCGGCGCCTCCGTCGAGACAGGCGGCGATGCCGTACGCACCGAGGTAGGCGTTGGCGGTGAGCGCGTCCGGCCGGTCGACGGCGTCACCGTCGACGTACCCGATCCGGGTGGAGAGGCCGAGTCGCGCGGCGAGTGACTCCAGCGCGGTGGCCAGCCCGGCGGGGTTCAACCCACCGGCGTTCGTGACGATCCGGATCCCGCGCTCGGCGGCGGTGCCCAGGCAGGTCTCCATCTGCCGCAGGAAGGTCCGCGCGTAGCCGAGACCGGGGTCCTTGAGTCGGTCCCGCCCGAGGATGAGCATGGTCAGCTCGGCCAGGTAGTCACCGGTGAGCACGTCCAGCTCACCGCCGTCGAGCATCTCCCGCCAGGCGTCGAACCGGTCGCCGTAGAAGCCGGAGGCGTTTCCGATCCGGAGCGGTGTCGTCATGGCGCGACCGCGGCGACGGTGCCGGCGCCAGGGCCGGCGGCGCGGGGATCAACGGTGCCGGGATCAGCGGCGCGGGGATCGGTGCCTCCGGCCGCCGTCCGGCCGGTGCCGGATGGCCCGGCGAACGCCTGGGCTACGTCCAGCCAGGCGTCGGCCACCGGTCCGGTCGCCGACAGGGCGAGGTCGGAGCGGTGCCGGCGCTGGGTGACCAGCAGGCAGAAGTCGAGCGCGGACCCGGTGACCCGATCGGCGGCGTCGGCCGGACCCCAGGTCCAGGCGTCGTCCGGCTGGCCGGTGGGCGGGATCAGCTCCACCCGCACCGGCTGGTCGGGCAGGTCGAGGCCGCGGGCGGCGAAGCCGTTCCCGAGGGTACGCACGCCGAGGTGCGCGATGTGGCGCAGCCGGTCGGTGGGTTCCCGGCGGACGCCGAGCGTGTCGGCCACGTCGAGGCCGTGTGCCCACGTCTCCATGATCCGTGCGGTGATCATCGAGGCGACCGACATCGGCGGCCCGTACCAGGGGAGGCGGGTGCCGGCCGGCACTTCGGTGAGGGCGGTGGCCAGCGCGGCCCGGCCGGTCCTCCAGCGGTCGAGCAGGTCGGCCGGCGCGGCCAGGAACTCCTCGGCGCCCCGGTCGACGAAGCCATCCGGGTCGCTCGCCGCACCGCTGACCGAGGCGATGAAGGCGGTGGTGTCGGTGGCGGCGAGCAACGCCACGTGGTCGGTCCAGGCGAGGTGGGCGACCTGGTGCGCGATGGTCCAGCGAGGTGCCGGGGTGGGGCGTGCCCAGTCGGCGTCCGGCAGCGGGGCGACCATCCTGTCCAGGTCGGCCGACTCGGCGGCCAGGTCGGTCAGCAGGCGGTGGGGGTCGGCCATGGGGTCCTCTCTCGGTCAGCGGGACAGGATGGTGCCGAGTTGCTGCTTCCAGGTGTCGAGCAGGGCGGCGCGGCGTGCCGAGTCGTCGGAGAGCAGGTTCGCCACGCCGAGGCCACGGAGGAGGTCCAGGGTGGCTTGCACGGATTCCCGTACGCCCGGTCGCCGCTCGTCGGCGCCGAGCAGCTCCACGGTCATCCGATGCATCTCGCGGCCGACGCGGGCCTCCAGCGGGACCAGGGCGGCGCGCAGCTCCGGATCGGTGCGGGCGGCCACCCACAGCTCCAGGGCCGCGGCGAACAGCGGCCCGGTGAACAGAGCCGCAAGCATGTCGACCACCCGGCCGGCGCGGTCCGGGCCGGCAGGCAGCGCGGCTGCCTCGGCGCGGATCTCGGCGGCCCGCCGCTCGGCCAGGTGCTCGACCGCGGCCAGCACCAGGGCGGCCTTGGTGGGGTAGTGGTGCAGCTGGGCGCCCCGGGAGACACCGGCCCGGGCCGCGACGACGGTGGTCGTGGTGCCCGACCAGCCGTGCTCGACAAGCGCGTCGACCGTCGCCTCCAGCAGCCGGGCCTGAGTCGCCCGGCTGCGCTCCTGTTGGGGCACTCGGGTCGGCGGCACGAAAACAGCCTGCCTCCCACAAAACAAACAGTCAAGCCTGACTTTTTCAACCTCTTCCCTTCCTCTCCCTCCCTCCTCCCCCTCCC